>JAOZLS010000022.1:0-4539 GCA_029934705.1 Bacteroidales bacterium
TCTAATGCTAAAAAGCAAGAAGTAAACTTAAACACATTATCAACAGGTGTTTATATTTTTACAATTAAAACAGCAAATCAAACAATAACAAGAAAAGTTATTGTTGAATAATATAAAGGTTAAGTAATTAACAATTTATTATAGTAAATGCCCGAGATTAATATAATCTCGGGCTTTTTTTATTTTACACCTTATATAATATATAAAATTAAATATGTTCTTTATCAAATTTAAAAAACTTTGTATATTGCAAAACTTAAAAAAGAACAAATAATTTAATATTAAAAACACTTATTTTATGCATAATATTCAGAAAAAATATAAACCACAGAATCATGTAAGAATAGTAACTGCCGCTTCATTATTTGATGGGCATGATGCTGCAATTAATGTTATGCGTAGGTTAATTCAAGCAACTGGTGTTGAGGTTATTCACCTAGGGCATAACCGCTCTGTTCAAGAAATTGTAGATTGTGCTATTCAAGAGGATGTGCAAGCTATTGCTATAACCAGTTACCAAGGCGGGCATACCGAATTTTTTAAGTATATGAAAGACCTTTTAAAGGAAAAGGGACGTGAAAATATTAAATTGTTTGGTGGCGGTGGCGGAGTTATCCTTCCTTCCGAAATTAAAGATTTAGAAGATTACGGTGTAACAAGAATATATTCTCCTGATGATGGGCGAAACATGGGCTTGCAAGGAATGATTAATGATTTGGTCCAAAAATCGGACTATCCTCTTTCAAATGGAGAAAAAACGGATATATCTAAAATTGAAGCTAAAGATGTAAACTCAATTGCAAGACTAATTAGCTCTGCTGAGTGTTGCTCGGATAATTATAAAAATATTTTAGAAGAAATTAGAACTATTGCTGATAAAAAAGATACACCTGTACTTGGAATTACAGGTACAGGTGGTGCAGGTAAATCTTCTTTAGTCGATGAGCTTGTTCTTAGGTTCATACATGACTTTAAAGATAAAACAATTGCAATTATTTCTGTTGATCCATCTAAAAGAAAAACTGGTGGAGCATTATTAGGCGATAGAATAAGAATGAACTCTATTAATAATGAAAGAGTTTACATGCGTTCACTGGCTACTAGGCAAGCAAATTTATCGCTTTCACCTTATGTTCACGATGCAGTAAATATTGTTAAAGCTGCTGGTTACGATTTGGTTATTTTAGAAACATCGGGTATAGGACAGTCCGATACAGAAATTGCCGACCAAAGTGATATTGCAATGTACGTTATGACTCCTGAATACGGTGCTGCTACTCAGCTAGAGAAAATTGATATGCTCGATTTTGCCGATATTATAGCAATAAATAAATTCGATAAACGAGGTTCTTTGGATGCACTTCGAGACGTGAAAAAACAATATCAACGAAATCAAGAATTATTTGACAAGGATGTTAGCTTAATGCCTGTATATGGTACAGTTGCTTCGCAATTTAACGATTCTGGTGTAAACGAATTATACCGAGCAATAAAAAATATAATTTCTGAAAAAACAAAAGCAAATTTTAACTCTAATACAGAAACTACTACAGAAGTAACAGAAAAACTGCAAATTATTCCACCTAATAGAGTTCGTTATCTTTCCGAAATATCTGATTTAGTTAGGAATTATAATAATTGGACAGAAAAACAAGCCGAAATTGCAAGCGATCTGTTTGCTTACCAAAAGACACTTAGGGTTTTGGAAACTCTCAAGGACTCCACTGCTTCGGAAGAAATAAAAAAGATATACGAAAATACTGAACTTGAACTCGACCCAAAAAATAAACAAATACTAGATAATTGGAAAAATAAAGTTGAAAATTATTCAAACGATGAATTTATTTATCAAGTAAGAGGACGAGATATTAAAGTTGTAACATTTACCGAAACTCTTTCACACCTTAAAATACCTAAAATTTCGTTACCAAAATATAAAGATTGGGGCGAGATTTTAAAATGGAATTTGCGAGAAAACGTACCAGGAGAATTTCCTTATGCCGCCGGAGTCTTTCCATTTAAACGAGAAGGCGAAGACCCAACTCGAATGTTTGCAGGTGAAGGCGGACCCGAAAGAACAAATAAACGTTTTCATTATGTATCATTAGGGATGCCTGCAAAAAGACTTTCTACCGCTTTTGATAGTGTTACTCTTTATGGCGAAGACCCAGAAATAAGACCAGATATTTACGGTAAAATTGGTAATGCAGGAGTATCAATTGCTTGCTTGGATGATGCTAAAAAATTATATTCTGGCTTTGAACTCACTAATAAGATGACCTCTGTGTCGATGACTATTAATGGACCAGCTCCAATAATGACTGCTTTTTTTATGAATGCAGCGATCGACCAAGAATGTGAAAAATATATAATAGAAAATGGTTTAGAGGCTGAAACTGAAGAAAAAATTATAACAATTTATAAAGAAAAAGGAACTCAAAGACCAAAATATCAAGGTGATTTACCTGAAGGGAATAATGGGCTAGGGCTTATGTTACTAGGAGTTACTGGAAATCAAGTTTTACCTGCCGATGTTTATAATAAAATTCAAACCGAAACAATTACAAAGGTTAGAGGAACAGTACAAGCCGATATTTTAAAAGAAGACCAAGCTCAAAATACTTGTATTTATTCTACCGATTTCTCCCTGAAATTAATGGGCGATATGCAGGAATACTTTATAAATAATGGTGTTCGTAATTTCTATTCGGTTTCAATTTCTGGTTATCATATTGCTGAGGCTGGTGCAAATCCTATTTCGCAACTTGCTTTTACTTTGGCAAATGGTTTTACTTATGTTGAATATTATGTGTCTCGAGGAATGGATATTAACAAGTTTGCTCCAAATTTATCCTTCTTTTTCTCAAATGGAATTGACCCAGAATATTCTGTTATGGGGCGTGTTGCTCGTTTAATTTGGGCAAAAGCCATGAAATTAAAATATAATGCCGATGCTCGCTCGCAAATGTTAAAATATCATATTCAAACATCTGGGCGTTCACTTCATGCACAAGAAATCGATTTTAACGATATAAGAACCACTCTTCAAGCACTTTATGCAATATATGACAATTGTAATTCACTTCATACAAATGCTTACGACGAAGCAATTACAACTCCAACCGAGGAAAGTGTAAGGCGTGCAATGGCAATTCAACTTATTATAAATCACGAACTTGGCTTAGCAAAAAATCAAAACCCTTTGCAGGGTTCTTTCATAATTGAAGAATTAACCGACCTAGTTGAAGAAGCCGTAATGCTTGAATTTGATAGGATTACAGAGCGTGGTGGAGTACTAGGAGCAATGGAAACAATGTATCAGCGAAGTAAAATTCAAGAAGAATCTCTTTATTATGAAAACTTGAAACATACAGGCGAATTACCAATAATGGGTGTAAATACATTTTTATCGTCAACAGGCTCGCCAACAGTAACACCAGGCGAAGTAATAAGAGCAACCGAGCAGGAAAAAGAATATCAAATTTCAATGCTTGAGCAACTGCATAATACAAATAATGATAAATCGAGCTCTGCAATATCAGCATTGAAAGAAAAAGCAACAAAAAATAAGAACATTTTTGCCGAACTAATGGAAACATCAAAAGTTTGTTCGATAGGACAAATTACTGGAGCATTATTCCAAGTAGGAGGGCAGTATAGGCGGAATATGTAGTAAGATTTTTATTTTACCTTTTGACGATACCTTGTCCTGCGGACGAAGGTATGTCAAAAGGAATTATCAAATGACATGCTTTCGTCCGACGCAAGGAGGACAAAGTATCGTCAAAATAAGCAAAAATATAATCTAAAAAAGATGATACCAATAGAACATGGAAAATATTATCATATTTTTAATAGAGGTAATAATTATGAAGATATTTTTAAAGAAAAGTCAGATTATCTGCAATTTTTAAGTCTTATGGATATCTATATTACTAGTGTTGCCGATATTTATGCATGGGCATTACTTGGTAATCATTTTCATTTGTTGGTAAGAATTAAGGAAGAAGATGAAATTGGACTTTTAAATTCCGAAAATGCAAAATCAGATGATTTAGAATTAAAATGGCGGACTTATTTTCCTGATAATTTGACGATACCTTGTCCTGCGGACGAAGGTATCCCAAATGACATGCTTTCGTCCGACGTAAGGCGGACAAAGTATCGTCAAAATAGTGAAGTAGGACAAAGTAATATGAAAAAGGAAAAATTCACAAAGAAACCAAGACCTTCGCAACAATTTAAACATTTTTTTAACACTTATGCTAGTTGGTATAATCGAAAATACGGGCGTATAGGTTCGTTATTTATAAAAAACTTTGAACGTAAATTAGTCGATAATGAAAGATATTTACGAAATTTGATAATTTATATCCATAAAAACCCAATACATCATAATTTTGCAGAACATATTGTTGAATATCCGTGGACATCATATCTCACAATCGTTTCTGTAAAACCAACCAAATTACATAGAAAAAGTGTACTTGGATATTTTGATGATAGAGCAAATCTTAAATATCTTCATCAACAAGAAGA
>JAOZLS010000022.1:4639-23135 GCA_029934705.1 Bacteroidales bacterium
GGAGGACAAAGTATCGTCAAAAATAAAATATTAATAAAACAGTAAAATAAAACATGTTCACCAAAATAAACATTGATAAATATATTAAAGAAAGTGCAAGTGATAGATCTATATCTAAAGGCTTACAATTGTATTTTGATCGTGCTGTCGTAAGTTTTGAGCTTATAGATAATAATCAAGTTTTTGCAAAAGTGCAAGGTACTACTCTATATAAAGTAGGAATTACTATTCAGCAAAACAATAAAATAATTGCAAGTTGTACATGCCCATATAATTATGGAGGTTTATGTAAACATCAAATAGCCGTATTGTATCAACTTAAAAATTATTTAAAAAACAATATAGTTACAGAGACAATCGGTTTGGAGCAACTAAGCATCTCTAAAAAAAATCATAATACAGAGGAGTTTATTGAAATAAAAAATTATGAAAACCTTTCCATAGCTGCAATTCAAAATATTTCCAAAGGAGTTTATTATAATTATAATTCATTTGATATTTCTTTAGATGGTATTTCTTCCGATTTTGTAATCTTTAAAGTTCGGAATTGGGAAGGAGATAATAATGTTGAGTTTCAATTTATTAAAGATAAATTATACTTTAATTGTACGTGCAATAGTGATGTTAAAACCCTTTGTAAACACCAATTAGCTGTTTTGTATGAGGTTAAACGAGAATTTGGTAAATATTTTTTTAATACTGTTAAGGCAAGTAATGTAGATAAAATAATAAATGAAGCGGCTAAATCGCTGGGGTTACCACCAAATATTGATCATAAAAAGTTTTTCAAAATTGATTATTCTAATAATAAATTAGTCGCATTACCTACTGGCGAAGCTGCAGGTTTAATTTCTATATCTGAGAATCTTGTAAAAGAAAATGAATTTATAAGTGTTGTAAATCAGGATTTTAATCCTCTTTCTATTTCAAATTATAATGAAAATTACGGTTTAGGTTTTGTGTTTTTTATTAGAGAAACAGATTCTCGTTTTAATCCTTATGCTTATATTGAGTTTTTGTTAATATCAGGCAAACTTGGTAAGAATGATGCTAAATTAATTAATCCTATTAGAGAACTTGATGATTATGATTCAAATAAAATACAATTATCATCAACTGACGAAGAATTATTCAAATTGAGCAAACTTTCAAGTGTCTCTTTTATAGATGATTATGTAGAATCGCATGATTTAGCTGTACCCGAGTATCAAAAAGCACTTAATAAACTTATTTCTAAGCATTACGAAAGCATAATGCCTAAAATAAAGGAGCTTTTAATTTCAAAACCATTTATCTATAAAACGTTTTCAAAAAGCTTAACAACTTCAGAATTACAACCTATTAAAATTTCTTATAAAACTGTTGAATTGTTTTTTAATTTAACCGAAAGTGATTTATTTTACTCCCTCGATTTAGTTGTAAAACTAGGCAATATTGCTCTTGCAGTTGATGATGAAAATTTAATTTACCACCGACCTTTTATATTAGAGTATTTTTCAGAATTTTATTTTATAAGTAATTCGCAAGACGATTATATTATTGCAGAAAATATTGAACAAGAACTTGGAGTTAAAATAGCAAAAAATAACTTTTTAGGTTTATTTGAAAATTACATTCAACCAATTTCAAAAAAATACAAAATTAATTTTGACATAAAATCTATTCTCATTAAAAAAGAACAGCCAAAACAAATGAAAAAACAATTATATATATCGGAATTAGGAAATTTTATATTGTTTAAACCTTATGTTCTATATAACGAAACAATGCAAGTAAATATACTAGAACATGGTACTATACTTGAATATGCCGACGGTACAGTTATTGAATCGTATAGGAATTTTGAGTTCGAAAAACAATATTATGACTTAATAAAAAGTATTCACCCAAAATTTAAAAATCAGTTTAACGATAATTTTTTTCATATAAATTTTAACGATTTTGTCGAAAATCAATGGTTCTTAAATGCTTTTGATAATTTGAAAACTGATAATGTCGAAGTTTTTGGACTTAGCGATTTAAAAAAGTTTAAATATTCAACCCACAAAGCAGTTGTAAATGTAAATATTTCGTCGGGGCAGGATTGGTTTGATGTTAAAATTGAAGTAGCCTTTGGCGATGAACATATCTCGTTAAAAGACCTTAAAAAAGCAGTACTTAAAAATGAAAAGTTTGTTAAATTATCCGACGGAACATTAGGAATTTTACCCGAAGAATGGTTTGCTAAATTTGAACGATACTTACGACAAGGGCAGGTTAAAAAAGATGAGTTAAAAATATCGAAATTAAAATTTAGCATAATTGATGAGCTTTTTGATGAAAAAGATTATGCTGAAATTATGCAAGAGATTAAAGAAAAGCAACAACGCCTTAAAGATTTTTCAGAAATAAAAAAACTTAAAGTCCCAGCAAAGCTAAAAGGAGAATTACGTGATTACCAAAAGGCAGGTTATAATTGGTTAAATTTTTTAGACGAATTTAAGTGGGGTGGCATATTAGCCGACGATATGGGACTTGGAAAAACAATACAAGTATTAGCTTTTCTACTTAAAAAAACACCTTCAGCAAAAAAAGCAAGTTTAATAGTATTACCCACAACCTTGCTGTTTAACTGGGATCAAGAAATAGAAAAGTTTGCACCATCGCTTAAAGTTTTTTTCCATTATGGAACTAATAGAGCTAAAGATGTTAAAGAATTTAAAAATTATGATATTATTATAACAACCTATGGGACAATGACTAGGGATATTGCAATCCTACAAAAATATAAATTCAATTATGTTATTTTAGACGAATCGCAAGCAATAAAAAACCCAAATTCGCAACGTTTTAAAGCTGCAACACTTTTTAAAGCCGACAATCGTTTAGCACTTACTGGTACTCCAATTGAAAACAATACCTTTGATTTATTTGCACAAATGGAATTCTTAAACCCAGGTTTTTTAGGAACACAAAAACAATTTAAAAACGACTATTCAAATGCAATTGATAAAGATCAAAACCCAGTAATTGCCGCAGAATTACAAAATTTAATAAATCCTTTTATTTTAAGAAGAACAAAAGAGCAAGTTGCAACAGAGCTTCCTCCTAAAATTGAAGATGTTATTTTTTGCGAAATGGAAAAAGAACAGCGAAATGTTTACGATGCTTTTAGAAATAAATATCGTAACATGTTGCTAAATAAAATAGAAGACGATGGTTTAGGAAAATCCAAAATTTATGTGTTGGAAGGTTTAATGAAACTTCGACAAATTTGTGATTCGCCAGAAATACTAGCCGAAGAAGAAAATTATGGAAAAGATTCTGTTAAAATAAAGGAACTTGTAAGGCATATAAAACAAAAAACAGGAAATCACAAAATATTAGTTTTTTCGCAATTTGTAAAAATGTTATCAGTAATAAAGCGCGAATTACAAAAAGAAGATATAATTTACGAATATCTTGATGGAAAAAGTTCGAGGAAAGGACGACAAGCAAGTGTTGAACATTTTCAGAGCGATGAAAAATGCAGAGTGTTTCTTATAAGCCTAAAAGCAGGAGGTACAGGACTAAACCTTACAGCCGCCGATTATGTTTATATTGTTGATCCATGGTGGAATCCGGCAGTCGAAAACCAAGCAATTGATAGATGTTACAGAATTGGGCAAGACAAAAAAGTTATAGCCTACCGTATGATTTGTAAAAATACAATTGAAGAAAAAATAATGAAATATCAAGCAAAAAAGCAAAAAATTGCAAGCGATATTATTTCAACCGACGAAAGTTTTATAAAACAACTCGACAAATCTGATATTGAAGATTTATTTACATAAATTTAAAACAATGGGCGATTTTACTAATGACATTAAAATCTCAAAAAAAACAATAAAAGCTTTGGCAAATTGGAAACAAGTAAAGAGTGAAAAGATAAAAGAATGCATAAATTGTGGTTCTAAAAACACTTTTGGCTGTATTATTGGCTGGACAATTGAACAAGAATTTTTTTGCAATAACTGTTCACACTACACCTTATATATTAGTGAGTACGAATTTTAGTATTCTCTTTTCTTTTCATAATAAAAGTTAAATTACAAAAAATATTGTCTAAATATTTACAATTTCATATCTTTGGTTTTTATTTAAGATTAAATTTTTCATAAAATATATATATTATGGCATTTAAAAATATAAAACCCGGAGTAGTATTTGGCGATCAAGTACAAGAAATTTTCAAAATCGCAAAAGATAATAATTTTGCATTACCAGCAGTAAATGTTATTGGTTCCGAATCAGCAAACGCTGCAATGGAAGCAGCTGTAGCAGCTAATTCGCCAATAATTATTCAACTTTCAAGTGGTGGAGCTCAGTTTTTTGCAGGAAAAAGTTTGAATAACGATAATAATAATGCTCAAATTGCTGGAGGTATTGCAGGAGCTTTGCATATTCATGCCTTAGCTGAATATTATGGTGTTGCAGTAATAATGCACACCGACCATGCCTCTAAAAAATTACTTCCTTGGATTGACGGATTACTTGATGCAGGCGAAAAATATTACAAACTAAACGGTAAACCACTTTTTAGTTCTCACATGCTCGACTTATCAGTTGAAACTCTTGAAGAAAACATTGAAATAAGCAAAAAGTATCTTGAGAGAATGAGCAAAATAGGAATGACTCTAGAAATTGAACTAGGGGTTACAGGTGGCGAAGAAGATGGAGTTGATAACGAAGATATTGACAGCTCAAAACTTTACACTCAACCAGAAGAAGTTGCCTATGCTTACGATAATTTAATAAAAATAAGTGAGAAGTTTACAATAGCTGCATCTTTTGGAAATGTTCATGGTGTTTACAAACCAGGTAATGTGCATCTTACACCAGTTATTCTTAAAAACTCTCAAGAGTATATCAAAAATAAATTTAATACCGAAGATAATCCTGTTGATTTTGTATTTCACGGAGGTTCAGGTTCAACACACGACGAAATTAGAGAAGCAGTTTCTTATGGAGTTATAAAAATGAATATTGACACCGATACTCAGTGGGCATTTTGGAATGGAGTAAAAAAACACGAAGCAGAAAATCACGATTATCTTCAAGGACAAATCGGAAACCCTGAGGGCGACGATGTTCCAAATAAGAAAAAATACGACCCACGTGTATGGCTTCGTAAAGCAGAACAATCAATGGTTGAAAGATTAAAAATAGCTTTTGAAGACTTAAATTGCATAAATAGAAACGATTTTTTATAAAAAAAACTATTTTTGCAGTTCCAAATAATGAGTTTACTCTGAAAAATCAGAAAGTCCCCTTTATGGGATTTAGGGGTAAAATGACTTTTTAGAGTAAACTAAATAATTAATATCAAAAACATGACAGAAGAAAATAACGGTTGGTTCAATAGAGTTGAACAAGGTATTAATACCGAAACTAAAGATAAAAAAGAAATTAAAGAAGGCTTATGGTATAAATGTCCTGCTTGCAAGGAAATAGTGCCTAAAGAAGATCACGAAGCAAACCTAAATGTTTGTGTTTGTGGTTATCACGAAAGAGTTAATGCTAAAAGATATTTCGAAATATTATTTGACGATAATAAATATATTGAATTAAATGCTGACATGACATCAGCAGATCCATTAGGTTTTGTCGATACAAAAAAATATACAGATAGGTTAGTGGCTACTCAAAAAAAATCGGGTTTAAAAGATGCTATTACTACTGTTGTTGGTAAAATAGGAACTTATGATATTGTTATTGCTGCAATGAATTTTGAATTTATTGGAGGCTCAATGGGAGCAGTCGTTGGCGAAAAAATAGCTAGAGCAATTGATTACTCTATCGAAAACAAAGCCCCATTTATGATAATATCTAAATCTGGTGGAGCTAGAATGATGGAAGCAGCATTTTCGCTAATGCAAATGGCAAAAACATCAGCTAAACTTACGCAACTTTCAGATGCAAAAGTTCCATATATTTCATTATTACTCGATCCAACAACTGGTGGTGTAACTGCCTCGTTTGCAATGTTAGGCGATGTAAATATTGCCGAGCCTGGTGCATTAATCGGTTTCGCAGGTCCAAGAGTAATTCGTGAAACAATAGGAAGAGACCTTCCCGAAGGTTTCCAAAGGTCAGAATTTGTTAAAGAACACGGTTTTTTAGACTATATTGTTGAACGAAAAAACTTGAAAAACACTTTAGCTCAACAATTAAGAATGTTTGCAAACTAGTTAATATGAAAATTTGCAATAAAGCAATTATTTTAGTAAGTTTTCTCTTAACATCAATCTTCGCTTTCTCTCAACAAACCATTATTGTTGATGAAGGCGAAGATTCTTTTGTTTGGAATTTATCTAGAAAAATTGAAAAATTTAAAAATGTCGAAACATCAGTTTATGGTAATCGATACTTTTTAGATTTATCACGGTGGACTTGGTCTGGAACTTCTGGAGAGCGTATGTCTTTAATAAAATTTGATATACCTGAAATACGGAATGCAGAAATTATTAGTGCCAAGCTTTATTTATACGGTATTACAATAAATCATCCAACATATCCATTTGCTCATTCCACATTATCATCAGATAACGATTTTTATATATATAGAATCACTTCTCCTTGGAGTCAAGAAAATGTTTGTTGGAATAATAAACCAAATTTTACCAAATCAAATGCAATTTTAGTAAAAGGCTCATTAATTCCAAATGGAAATCTTGAAAACATTGATGTAACAAACCTAGTGATAGATATTTATAACGATTTTGAAAATTCCTATGGTTTCTACCTAAAAATTAAAAACCCAGAAAGATATAGAGAACAAGTATTTGCTTCATTTGAAAACGAAGATGATAATTTGCATCCTGTTTTAGAAATTACCTATAGAGGAATAAATAAAAGCAAGAAGAAAAAGAAGAAAAAGAAAACTAGCAAAGAAGAACAAGAAACCTATACTATTGTAATTTATGATACCGAAGGTAATGAAGTTCAAAGGATAAAAAATATCAAGATAATAAAAAATAAAACAAAAGCAGGTATATTCAATTTTAATATTATAAAAAATAAGAATATCGAAGCCAGCGGTAAAGTCATTGTATATTAAGAAATAAATTTATGAAGTTTTTTAAAAATCTATTAGTAGCATCAATATTATTAATTTCAATTAACTCTTATAGTCAAGAGCTTAATGTTGAAATTAAAGTTGAAAATAAAACAGACAAAATTAAAGATGGTATTGCAACTGCAATTGTAAAAGGAGGAATTCTTCCATATAAATATAAATGGTCTGAAAAATCGACACCTTTAACATCATCAATTTCTACAGGTTTAACTGAGGGACAAGAATATAGCTTGCAAGTTACAGATGCAAAAGGAAAAATAGCAGAAGCAACTTTTATTATTGAAGCAAATTCAACCGATGAAAGAATTAATTCATTTTTTGTTCCTATAGTCGATGTTGTAGGAGTGGTATTAATGTTTGATGTTTTTTCAGCAACAGGAATTTATGATCCAGTTCTTTATGATGATAATGATGTAGCAATGCTTCATCCAAATGGTGATACAAAGAAAATAAATATTCCTTTTGTTGTTGTTTGGCTAGTTTTAGGAGCATTGTATTTTACAATTAAAATGAAATTTATAAATTTTAGAGGTTTTAAACATGCAATTGATTTAGTCAGAGGGAAGTACGACAAACCTGGAGTTCAAGGTGAAGTGTCTCATTTTCAAGCACTGGCAACAGCTCTTTCAGCAACTGTAGGCTTAGGAAATATTGCAGGAGTAGCAATTGCAATATCATTAGGAGGCCCAGGAGCAACTTTTTGGATGATTTTAGCAGGGCTTCTGGGTATGGCAACAAAATTTACAGAAGTTACCTTAGGTGTAAAATATAGAAATATTGATAGCGACGGTCAAGTCTCTGGTGGTCCAATGTATTACTTAAGTAAAGGTTTAAAAAAGAAAAATTTAGGAGGATTAGGAAAAGTATTAGCAGTAATTTTTGCAATACTAGTTATAGGTGGCTCACTTGGAGGAGGAAACATGTTTCAAGCAAATCAATCATTTTCACAATTTTCAAGTCAATTTGCAGATGTTATTCCAGGAATACAAGGCTACGGAGCTTATTATGGTATGATTTTAGCCGTTCTTGTAGGAGTTGTCGTTTTGGGAGGTATCAAGAGTATAGCAAAGGTTACAGAAAAAATAGTGCCTCTAATGGCTGTCTTATATGTAGGAACAGCCTTAATTATCATTTTTATGAATATTGCTAATACAGGAGATGCCTTCTCATTAATTTTTAATGGAGCATTTTCTGCTGATGCAATGAAAGGCGGGGTTATTGGAGTTTTAATTGTTGGATTTCAACGAGCTGCATTCTCAAACGAAGCCGGTGTTGGTTCTGCATCAATTGCACACGCCGCAGTAAAAACCGACAAGCCTGTTAGCGAAGGCTTTGTAGCGTTGCTCGAGCCATTTATCGATACTGTAGTTATTTGCACAATGACAGCCTTAGTAATTATTTATTCTGGTTACTATTCACCCGAATTAGCTGGCGAATTACAAGGAACCGAATTAACATCTAAAGCCTTTGAATCTGTATTTTCATGGTTTCCTTGGATATTAACAATTGCAGTTTTCTTATTCGCATTTTCATCAATGATTTCTTGGTCTTATTATGGCTTAAATGGTTTTAAATTCCTTTTTGGAAAAATGTTGAAAAATAAAAAGATAACTAAAACCCTTAGTCTTAGTGCATTAATCTATTATGTTATATTTTTAATCTTTATTATTATTGGTTCAGCCTCTAGTTTAGGAGCTGTTGTCGATTTTTCTGATTTTATGATACTTTCAATGGCATTTCCTAACATATTAGGACTCCTAATTTTAGCACCCGAAGTAAAAGCCGATATGAAAGAATATTTTGATCAAGTTAAAAAAGGAATAATTAAAAAATATAAATAACTTATTTATTTAGTTTCATCATCATCTTATTATTGCATTTATTATGTCAAGAAAAGAACAAATAAAGGAACTATTAACCTTTACAAAAGGCGAAATTCAAGGTATAAGAGTATTAATTATATTAATAGTTATACTAATTGTTGTTAATATCTCTTTAGATTATATTCCTTCGGTAAAACAAAGTGATAACACTTCTTTTTTACAAGAAGTTAAAGAATTTAATGCAGGATTAACTCCTTTAACAGACGACGATTATGAAAGCCGGTTAGATAAATACATTACCCAAAGATATGATACTTTAAAGCTTTTTTCATTCAATCCAAATACTACTACAAACAAGCAGTGGACTAAATTAGGGCTCACAAATAAACAAATTACCACTATTGATAAATACTTATCTCGAGGAGGCAAATTTTATGACAAAAAAGATTTTCAGAGAATGTATGGAATAAGACAAAAACAATATGAAATATTAAAACCATTTATCGATTTACCAGATAAATCAAATTATCAACAAAATTATAGGCAAGACAATAAACAAAATGATTATTATTCAGACTCTTATGAAGAACTATCATCTTCGGATAGCAGTTTATATTTTAATCCTAATACTTCAACCCCACAAAATTGGGAAAAACTAAATTTTTCCGAAAAACAAGTAAATGTAATTCAACGATACTTTGAAAATGGAGGTAAAATATTTAAGAAAGAAGATTTACTTAAAATATATTGTATTAATGAAGACAAATATAATGAAATAGAAAAATTCATTAAACTTCCTAAAAATGAAGTTCAAAATATTATAGTTGAAACAAAAATTGATATAAATACATTCTCAGAACAAGAGTTTATTGCAAGAGGAGGCTTTTGGAAGTATAATGCCGAAAAAATCATTAAATATCGTATTCAATTAGGAGGATTTTATAAAAAAGAACAATTATTGGAAATTTGGGGAATGAAAAAAGAATACTACGATAAAGTTTCAGATGATATAGTAGTTAGTAAAATACAGCTTCGTAAAATTAATATAAACTTTGCCGAAGAAGAAGATCTCTCAGCCCATCCTTACCTAAAATATCATAATGCAAACGCAATTGTCGAGTATCGAGATAAAAACGGTTCTTTTAAAAATATTTTAGAACTCAGGCAAAAAAAGATATTATCACAAACAATGTATGACAAAATCAAGATATATATAACTGTTAAATAATTAGATATAAAACAGAAGTCTTAAAATTTGGAAAATACCATAATTTTTATTAAAATTACATAATAAAATATAGAATATAATTAATAGTATAATGTCTATTCTCATTGCTTTTAATCAGTACTTTTCATATAAAATTAACTAAGAATAAGAATTATGAATTTTGAATTAAGCGAAGAACAAATTTTAATAAGGCAAACAGTAAGAGATTTTGCAGAAAGGGAAGTAAAGCCTTTAGCACAAGACCTTGACGAAAAAGGACTATTCTCCATTGAATTAACAAAAAAAATGGGCGAACTAGGACTATTTGGAATGTATCTACCCGAAAAATATGGAGGACAAGGACTAGACACCTTATCGTATATAATTGCAGTAGAAGAATTAGCAAGAATAGACGGCTCGCAGGCAGCAACACTTGCAGCACATAATTCCTTAGGAATAGGGCCATTATATTATTATGGAACTGAAGAACAAAAGATGAAATATTTGCCTCAATTAACTACAGGCAATGCACTTTGGGCTTTTGGACTTACAGAACCCGATGCTGGCTCAGACTCCAGAGGAACAAAAACAACTGGAAAACTTAAAGATGGGACCTGGGAAATTAATGGCTCTAAAATATTTATTACAAACGGAGCATCAGACATTGCAGTAGGCGTAACAACACAAGTTGTAAGTGCTGTAATTGACGGTAAAAAACAATTTTCAACAATAATAGTAGAAAAAGGAACAGGCGGTTTTTCTCAAGTACAAATGCACGGTAAAATGATGTGGCGAGCATCTGATACAGCAGAATTATATTTTGATAATTGCGTAGTACCAGAAGAAAATTTACTAGGGAAAGTAGGAGAGGGCTCAAAAATTATGCTATCTACCTTAGATAACGGACGACTATCAATTGCCGCAATGGGACTAGGATTAGCCCAAGGAGCATTAGAAATGGCAGTGCAGTACTCAAAAGAAAGGAAGCAATTTGGAAAAACAATAAACAGCTTTCAAGCAATATCATTTAGAATAGCCGATATGGCAACAAAAGTTGAATTAGGACGAAACTTATTATATAAGGCGTGCAAATTAAAAGATGCACACAAAGATTTTGGAAAACAAGCTGCAATGGCAAAATTATATTGTTCCGAAATTGCAAAAGAAGTAGCAGACGATGCAGTTCAAATACACGGAGGATACGGCTTAATGAAAGATTACCCAATTGAAAGATTTTACCGAGACCAACGACTTTTACAAATAGGCGAGGGTACATCCGAAATACAAAGACTAGTAATAGCAAGAAAAGTTATAAATGAATAAAAAATAATATTAAAATATTTTATAAAGGTAGTTATTTTAGAAATATCCTAGATAACATCTGAAATATAACGATTGTTAGTCGCTTTGAAATTTATTAAATAGAAAAAAAACTAATAAAATAATTTTGAAAATCAAAATAATTTTGCTATTTTTATACTTATTATTATTTTTGCATCGCTTTATATAAAAGCTGTAAATTAATTGCTTAACAATTACATTTTTTTAAAAAAATAACATCTATGATTAAAGTACCTGTAAAAGAGGGCGAAAGCATTGAAAGAGCCTTGAAAAGATTTAAACGCAAATTCGAAAGAACCGGAGCTTTGAAAGAAGTACGGACACGCCAAGCTTATGCAAAACCATCTGTTGTAAACAGAGCTCAAATGATAAAAGCTGTATACGTTGAACAGCTAAGAAGAGCAGAAAGAGAAGGATAGTTCCTTATAAGAATATTACAGTAGGCTGAGGTCAACTGTAATATTCTATCTTTCAAAAAACAAAAATTTCTTATTGAAAACCTTTTCAAACCCATTTTAATGCACAAAAAAGATTTTCTGTCCTATTTAGAATACCAAAAAAAATATTCAGTACATACAGTAAATTCTTATGCCTGCGATTTAAAACAATTTCAAGATTTTATTTCTACAATAGAATCAAATGAAAAAACAAACACAATTCCAGTAAATTCTAAAATTGTTAGAAAATGGATTGTTAATTTATCCGAAAAAGAACTATCCTCAAAAACAATAAACCGTAAAATATCTAGCTTAAACACATTTTACAACTACCTTATTATAATGCAAATTATAGACTATAACCCAGTCGATAAAATAATTCGCCAAAAAATTACAAGTAAAATACCTGAATTTGTTTCAATTGAAAATATCGAAAACCTTTTTGAAAGTAATAATTTTGAAAACAATTTTGAAGGATTAAGAAATAAATTAATTCTTGAAATATTATACGATACAGGAATAAGAAGGAATGAATTAATAAATCTTGAGATTAATGACGTTAATTTTGAGAAAAATACAATAAAGGTTACAGGAAAAAGAAATAAACAAAGAATAATCCCTTTTCCCGAATCATTAAAAAATACAATTAAGCAGTACCTATTATATAGGTTAGACGAAAAAAGTAGTTCGCAACACCTATTAATAACAAATAAAGGGCAAAAATTATATCCTAAGCTAGTATATCGAATCGTAAACAAACATTTAAGCTTTGTCAGTTCACTAACGAAAAAAAGCCCGCACGTACTACGACACTCGTATGCTACACACATGCTTAATAATGGAGCCGATTTAAACGCAATAAAAGAAATATTGGGACACTCAAGTCTTGCGGCTACCCAGATATACACACACAATACATTTGAAAAATTAAATAAAGTTTATAAACAAGCTCATCCGAGAGCTATAAAATAATATACTATGGAAGTGAAAATAAAAACTATCAATTTTGATGCAGACGAAAAGTTAGTGAAATTTACAGAAGCAAAAGTAAATAAGCTAGACAAGTTCTTTGAAGGTATAATTAGCTCTGAAGTTTTTCTTACTTTTGATAAATCTAAGAAAAAACATACAGATAATAAAGAAGCAAAAATAAAAGTTGACATACCCGGAGCTGAACTGTTTGCCGAGAAACAAACAACAACTTTTGAGGAATCAATTGATTTAGTGATGGATGCACTTGAAAAGCAAATTAAAAAGCACAAAGAAAAAAACAGATAAAAAAAAAAGTGAAAAATAAATGCAAAAAAAAGCATAAAAGTTTTTGTAGTCTAAAATATTTCTATACATTTGCACACCGAATTCAGAGATTAATTCTTTTAAGAGATGAGAGTCTTTTAAAAAGTTCTATAAAATATGAATTTTATTGCCAGTGTAGCTCAGTTGGCCAGAGCAGCTGATTTGTAATCAGCGGGTCGGCGGTTCGAATCCGTCCACCGGCTCTTTTTACTGGAGGGATACCGAAGCGGTCAAACGGGGCAGACTGTAAATCTGTTGATATATATCTTCGGAGGTTCGAATCCTCCTCCCTCCACTACAAAAGCAAATGAAATTAAGCGGGAGTAGCTCAGTTGGTAGAGCGGCAGCCTTCCAAGCTGCAGGTCGCGGGTTCGAGCCTCGTCTTCCGCTCTTTTTAAAGCCGATGTAGCTCAGGGGTAGAGCGTTTCCTTGGTAAGGAAGAGGTCATGAGTTCAATTCTCATCATCGGCTCTATATTGTTTTTAATATTTTCAATCACTTTATAATTAATTTTCTAATCATGGCTAAAGAAAAATTTGACAGATCCAAACCACACGTGAATATTGGTACAATTGGACACGTTGATCATGGTAAAACTACACTTACCGCTGCTATAACTCTTACATTAAGTAAAAAAGGTTTATGCGAAATCAAAGATTTTGAATCGATTGATAACGCTCCTGAAGAGAAAGAAAGAGGTATTACAATTAATACAGCACACGTAGAATACGAAACAGAGAATAGACACTATGCTCACGTTGACTGTCCAGGTCACGCTGACTATGTTAAGAATATGGTAACTGGTGCTGCCCAAATGGACGGTGCTATTATAGTTGTTGCAGGTACAGACGGACCTATGCCACAAACTAGAGAACACATCCTTCTTGCAAGACAGGTAAATGTTCCTAAATTAGTCGTTTTTGTTAACAAGGTTGACATGGTTGACGACGAGGAATTATTAGAACTAGTTGAAATGGAAATGAGAGAGTTACTCGATTTCTATGATTTCGACGGTGATAACACTCCTGTAGTTATGGGATCTGCTCTAGGTGCTCTTAACGGAGAAGCTGAATGGGAAGATAAAGTAATGGAATTAATGGACGCTGTTGACTCTTGGATACCATTACCTAAAAGAGATGTTGATAAACCATTCTTAATGCCAGTTGAGGACGTATTCTCAATTACTGGTAGAGGTACTGTTGCAACAGGTAGAATCGAAACTGGTTTAATTCATACTGCAGATGCAGTTGAGATTATTGGTTTAGGTGCTGAAAAAATGAAATCAGTTGTAACTGGTGTTGAAATGTTCCGTAAAATACTTGACGATGGACAAGCTGGTGATAATGTAGGTTTACTTCTTAGAGGTGTTGATAAAGCAGCAATCAAAAGAGGTATGGTTATCGTTAAACCTGGTACTGTTAATCCTCATACTAAATTTAAAGCTGAAGTTTATATATTGAAGAAAGAAGAAGGTGGACGTCACACTCCTTTCCACAATAGATACAGACCTCAATTTTATCTAAGAACTCTTGATGTAACAGGTGAGATACATTTACCAGAAGGTGTAGATATGATTATGCCTGGTGATAATGTTACTGTTACTGTTGAATTAATTTACCCTGTTGCTATGACTGTTGGATTACGCTTCGCTATTAGAGAAGGTGGACGTACAGTTGGTGCAGGACAAGTAACAGAAATAGTTGACTAATAAAAATAATAGATTTTGATAATTCGATAATTTAAAATTATCGAATTATCTTTGTCATAAACGGGAGTAGCTCAGTTGGTAGAGCATCGGTCTCCAAAACCGAGTGCCGGGAGTTCGAGCCTCTCCTCCCGTGCTAATTATTAAAAATAATGAAAGTTAAAAGTTATATTAAGGAATCTTATACTGAACTTGTTCATAAAGTAACATGGCCAAGTTGGGCAGATTTACAAAGTAGTGCAATCGTAGTAATGGTTGCTAGTTTAATAATAGCATTAACGATTTATCTTATGGATTTATCGTTTAGCAGTATAATGAAACTAATTTATAGTATATAATACTGTAATTGAATAATATTTGTAATGAGCGAAATCGTTAAAAATGATAGTCAACCCGAAAACCTGAAAAAATGGTATGTTCTTAGAGCAATCGGGGGTAAAGAAAAGAAGGTAAAGCAATACATTGAAAGCGAAATAGCTCGTTTAAATTTACAGGATTATATTAGTCAAATATTAATACCTACTGAAAAGATTTATCTTGTAAGTAAAGGAAAAAAAATCAGTAAAGAACGAAATTTTTTTCCTGGATATATATTGATTGAAGCTATATTAGTTGGAGAAATCGCACATATACTACAAAGTGTTCCTAACGTAATAAGTTTCCTTGGCGATAGAAAAGGTGGAGAACCAGTTCCTCTTAGACAAAGCGAAGTAAACAGAATTTTAGGACATGTTGACGAATTGGCCGAAACAGAAGAAGCCATTTCTATACCGTATTATGTAGGCGAAAATGTAAAAGTAACTGATGGTCCTTTTAACGGATTCTCAGGTATTATAGACGAGGTAAACGACGAAAAGAAAAAACTAAAAGTTATGGTTAAGATTTTTGGGCGAAAAACTCCTCTAGAATTAAGCTTTATGCAAGTTGAAAAAGAATAGCTGTTACGTTTAATATAATGCTTCCAAAAAAACAACTTTCAAAAATAGAAAGAAAATGGCTAAAGAAGTAACCAAAATTGTAAAATTACAAATTCGAGGTGGTGCTGCAAATCCCTCACCTCCGGTAGGACCTGCTCTTGGAGCTGCTGGCGTTAATATCATGGAGTTCTGCAAGCAATTTAATGCAAGAACACAAGATAAAGCCGGTAAAATAGTACCTGTTGAAATCAAAGTTTATAAAGACAAATCTTTTGACTTTATAACTAAGACTTCTCCAGCTGCTGTGCAACTACTAGAGGCCGCTAAACTTAAGTCTGGTTCGTCAGAACCAAACATGACTAAAGTCGCTAGCGTTACATGGGACCAAATCAAAGTAATAGCAGAGGATAAAATGAAAGACTTAAACGCTTTCAAAGTTGAATCAGCTATGAAAATGATTGCAGGAACAGCAAGAAGTATGGGAATAACCGTCAAGGGCGATTTTCCCGGGTAATTTTAATTAAATTAATTTATCCGATAATGGCAAGAATTACAAAGAACACAAAGATCGCCTTAGGAAAAATTGAAGTTGACAAGCAATACACTTTATCTGAAGCTGCTAAGCTAGTTAAAGAAATTACTACAACTAAATTCGACTCGTCTCTTGATATAGACGTTAGATTAGGAGTAGATCCTCGTAAAGCCGAACAAATGGTTAGAGGTACAGTTTCTTTACCGCATGGTACAGGTAAAGACGTTAAAGTATTGGTTTTATGCACACCAGATAAGGTAGCCGAAGCTGAAGAAGCCGGAGCTGACTACGTAGGTCTTGAAGAATACGTAGAGAAAATCAAAGGTGGATGGACCGATATAGACGTTATTATTGCTACTCCTTCTGTTATGGGTAAGATTGGACCATTAGGACGAATACTCGGACCTAGAGGACTAATGCCAAATCCTAAAATAGGCACAGTAACAATGAATGTAGGGACTACTGTTCAAGAAGTAAAACAAGGAAAAATTGATTTCCGCGTTGATAAATTTGGAATAGTGCACGCTGCACTGGGTAAAGCCTCTTTTGAAATGGAAAAAATTGTTGATAATGTCAGAGAATTTATGGCAATAATCAACAAGTTGAAGCCTGCTACCGTAAAAGGTACGTATATCAAAAGTGTTTACTTATCTAGTACAATGAGTCCTGGTATCAGACTTGATGTAAAATCATTCTCTGAATAAACTATCAAAAAATCTGATTATGAAACTTGAAATTAAAAATCAGGTAATAGACAATCTCGTTGAAATTATTAATAATTCAAATCACGTTTATATCGCTGATACTCTTGGATTAAATGCTGCTTTAACTAGCAATTTAAGAAGAGAATGTTACAGTAAAGATGTAAAATTGGTTGTAGCTAAAAATACTTTATTAAAAAAAGCGATTGAAAAATCCGATAAAGATTTAAGCGAATTATTTCAAATACTTTCGGGGCCAACATCAGTTATGTTTTCTGAAACAGGAAACGTTCCTGCTAAACTAATTAAAGAGTTTAGAAAATCTAATAAAACAGAAAAACCTGTTTTAAAAGGTGCTTATGTTGAAGACGGATTTTATATTGGAGATGAAAATATTGATGCATTAGCTTCTATTAAATCTAAAGAAGAATTATTAGGAGAACTAATCACATTATTACAAACTCCAGCGAGAAATATTATCTCAGCATTACAATCAGGAGGAAATACAATCACCGGTGTATTGAAAACTCTAGAAGAAAAAGGTGAATAAAATTATTAATTGATTTTCTAAAATAAGAAAAAAATGGCAAATTTAAAAGACTTTGCAGAACAATTAGTTAACTTAACAGTAAAAGAAGTTAAAGAATTAGCTGATATATTAAAAGACGAATATGGCATTGAGCCAGCTGCTGCTGCTGCAGTTGCAGTTGCTGCTCCAGGTGCTGAAGGTGGTGCTGCCGAAGAAAAAACTGAATTCGACGTAGTGTTGAAAGCAGCAGGTGCAGCAAAACTAAAAGTAGTTAAGAAAGTTAAAGAACTTACTAGTGTTGGTTTAAAAGAAGCCAAAGACTTAGTAGATAGTGTTCCTTCAACTCTTAAAGAAGGAATTTCTAAAGAAGAAGCTGAAACATTGAAAAGTGAATTAGAAGCAGAAGGTGCTGAAGTAGAGCTTAAATAATTCTCTATTTCGTATATTAGGGTTTAGAGTTGTGTTAAAAACAACTCTAAACCTTTTATTGTAATTATTTAACAATAATTAAATTTTATCCGCCGATGATATCCGCAACTAATAGAATTAACTTTGCATCTGCAAAAATACACCTTGATTATCCAGATTTTCTTGAAGTTCAAGTTAAATCTTTTCAAGAATTTTTCCAGATAGACTCAAATCCTGAAGAAAGAATAAAAGAAAAACTTTACTCAGTATTTAGCGACAATTTTCCAATTACCGATACTCGTAACAATTTTGTGTTAGAGTTTCTAGACTACTCTTTTGAGCCTCCCAGATATTCTTTGGAAGAGTGCCTTGAAAGAGGTTTGACATATAGTGTCCCTTTTAAAGCTAGATTAAAACTCTATTGTACCGATCCCGATCACGAAGATTTTGATACTGTTATTCAAGATGTATATCTTGGAACTGTTCCGTATATGACTCCAAGAG
>JAOZLS010000187.1 GCA_029934705.1 Bacteroidales bacterium
GACCTGTTTTTTTAATCTAATTTTTACTGTTTTTAACTTCGTAAAGTAGTAATAAAGGAAATTTTAAAAACGGAATGAAATAAAAGTTTTGCCTTTCTTCGTAATTGTATTTTCATATATTGGTTTAGTTTGTTTTCGTTCTATTCTAAATTCATTACATATAATATATTTTTGATTACGAATTAAATGCAACATTGTTAATAAAGGTATGAAATAAATAATTATTATATAATAATGCTTATAAGATATTTATTCGATTGCAAATTAAATACTTTTTTTAAAAATCACCTATTAAAAATCAATTACGTGTTGTAAAACATAATTGAATATTACCATAAACTCTTTGGTAACAAACCTTATCGTATCCAAATACATCATAAAACAAACGTATTCTCAACTTTTTTTTACGATTTTACTTGCTTGTTTTAAGTTTTAATCCTTTTATAGAGTTCTTTCTATAAGTCGTTTCTGTAATTCTTTAAGAGCTAAAAACTAATTTTGAATATTCATAAGAATTCATTGGGCGATTTCAGGATAAAATTTAAAAATTCAAAGTAACATTTGTAGAATTTGACAATAGTTTTGAAATGGCACTATTTGAAATATATGCTTCCATAAAGTTCCAGACTTACTGGAACAGTTTCAGAACACATTAAATGCTAATTATGTTTTAGTTTCCCGAAATCAAGTTGGCAACTTACAGCAATTTAACAAATTCCCCTGCAATTAAACCTAGAATCAACGAAAAACCTGCTTTCATCCCTATATTTGTTACAATTCGTAACTCTTAATTATTATTAGATAACGATTTGTTAACTATTAGTGATTTTTATTTACGATGATGTTATTATTTGTAACTATTAAAACTAAAATTATGAGTATTCAGAAAAAATGTGTTGTTTGTGGTAATAATTTTATTGCAAAAAATGATAAAGGTATCTATTGTAGTCCTTCTTGCAGAGTAAAAGCTCATAGAAAAAGAGAGAAAGAAGGCAAAGCTGAATTAAATAAGACTATTTCAGAAGAATATGCAGCTGAATTGTCCTTTTTTAGAGCAAAATTTAGTAATCTGTTTGAAGAAGTCGAGAAATTAAAAACCGACATGGCTGTAGTAACAAAATATCTATATTCATTCTCAAGTAAAATTGCCGAAATCCCAAATAATCAAGGTTCAATAGATATTAAAAATCGTATTGAGGATTTGTCCGATAGGTTCGATAGAGAAATTTATAATCTGAAAAGCGAAAATACCAACAAAATAAATAGAAACGAAGATAATATAAAGTTTATAGGATTTAAAATTAATGAATTCGCAGATGCAATTAACCGTATTAATGAAAATTATGTGTTAAATAATTCACGAACAAATATGTTAGATAAAATTTTGAGTGAAGATAAAATTTCTAAATTAATAGACGTATTTATTAATACAAAGTCTCCCGAAGCGGTAAATAATTCAGAAATGTAAGCAGCTATACTCTTCTATCTTCTCCAGATAAAATTATAAGGTTAAACATTTCCTTTATTCGAGAATAAATACGAGTTCCGTATTTTTCTCGAAGCATTGTTGCACCTAAATTTGTTGTTGCATGAGTAATTATTCCTTTTTGAAATAATTCATAGCGGCTTGTCAATATTTTTTCAATCACAGCTTCTTCAGTTCCGTAATGCTTTACAATTTCTTTTTCAACACCTAAGTCGTCAATACATAAACAAATAGGCTTAGAATTTATTACATTATTGCCATTTTGAAATGAGTTTCCCATAAAGAGATTTATTCCATTATATCCATCACGTGCAAATTTATCGGTAATATTATCAGAGAATTCTATTCTAAATTGATGCTTAAATTTCATGTAAAAACAGTATCTCTTAAAAATTTTTATTAAAATTGATTTGCCCGAGCCAATGTTTCCAGCAAGTAAAATCCCTTTTCGCCCGTTTAAGCCATCTTTTTCAAATTCGGAATCACCATTAAAGTATTGAATTAAAGAAGATATAACGTCGTAATTATAATCATCAATTACAAACTTGCAAGTAGGAAGAATATTTTCGGCTATAGCCTTAATAATTTCCATTTCTTCATCCATATTATAATTTCTCTGTATAATCGGGTTTTTCTTCAATTTTGAATCTTCCTTTATTTGTTTTAATATTTTTTCTAAATTTTTTATTTTGCTCATAATTTACATTTTTTACATTCTTTTCATTCTTTACATTCTTGTTAGTGGTTGCTTGATGGTTGCTTGATGGTTGGTCGATGGTTGCCCGATGGTTAGCCTGTTGGTTGTTAGACGAAATATTTATGTCGTAAACTTCATTATTACAAATAGTTGCAACGCTACCTTTGCTGGTTGATTTGATGGTTATAAAATCCCATTTTTCAAGATTTTTTAATGCAGTTCTGTACTTTTGTCTGGTTAGCCCAATACTCTTATAATCACCTAATAATGCTTCGCCTAATTTTAGATTTTCAACATTAAAAACGTCAGTTCTTCTAGCCCGTATTGCAATTTGAGTTAGCAGCATAAAAGCAGAACTATTTTTCATTAATTCATCTGTAAACCTCGACCTGTATAGCTTGATATACGATTCAGTTACCATATCCTTATATAGTTATCTTCCAAATGCTTTTCAATATCTGAAGCTTTGTAATAAATTTTATTACTAATCTGACTAAATGGTAAAATGCCTTTATCTCGATAATTTTGTAATGTTCTGGTACTTATTTTAAGAATAATACAAACATCCTGATTGTCTAACCACTTCTCAGACAAATGGTTTTGTTTACCAAGTTTATCTAATTGAGATGTTATTTTCTCTAATTTGCTTTGAAGTTCTTTATAATCGACTTCTGATAAAATTAATCGTTCCATAATTTATGAATTTAAGTGTTATTGAATTACTTTTGCAAATATTGAAAGTAAAGTACAGAAATTGGCACATTCAATAGTTAAGTAACCCCAATAACTAGGTAACTTATACTATCAACAATTCTGAAATACTAAGAAAAACTAGCATTTACTAACGTTTTATTTAAAATTATAAAAAGAGGTGACACATGAATGAAAATGAGATTATTAATGTTATAAATGAAAATATTTTATCCCCAGATGTTATTTTTGATCAAAATAACATTTTTGATTCTTTTAACGGTTTTGTGAATAGTCTAGATTATGGGAATTATTTAGAAGATGTCAAAGATGGGTTTGAAGCCGAAATAAAGGCGAAAATAAAATCATCAAAATCCCGTATAAATGCTGTTTTATATGTAAAAGAATTAAAATTGCATTTGCATAAGATTATAAGATATATTACAACTATTGAAGATAATAATTTAAATGAAAGTGAAAATCTTTTATATCAACACAGTCTCAAAAACAATTTAAAGATGGCTGCTGAATTTCTTAATATTAAGAATAGAACTTTTTATGTTAATAAAGGTCTTTTATATAATTCGGATAATACAGTTGAATATAAAAATCTGTTAGTCGAGAATTGCAGTGATTTTGTAAAAGAACAATATTTTATGATGGATGATATTCTTGATTATATAGAACTTTATGATGAGTTTGTGCAGAATATTACAGTAGATGATTTTAAACATAAAGATGATTTTTTTGAATATAATTTTAATACTCTAATATTATCTGATAAAGTTAAGCTGACAGATAAAGACATAAAAATTGAAACTCTTGATATAAGACAAACTGCTTTATTATTCAATTACTTGCAAGAAGCAAAGCTTTTTCTAAAATATAATAAAAAAGGCAAAGCATATTTTGCATATTATTTAACAGGTCATTCAGAGAGTAATATAAGGACAAATGATGGTTTTGGAGCAATTGATTCAATAAAAAAGGACAGGGATAAACCTAAAAAATATAAAGAAATTAAACTGTATAATTTGAATTCGGTTAAAACTCAAGTTGAAAATTTACTGAAATTAATAGAGAATGATATTGAAAAATACGGCAAAATCTGTGTAAACCCTGCGTAAACTGTGTGTAAATATTTGCAAATAAATAGGACTGACATGTTAGACATAACAAACGTGTTATCAAATAGTTACAGCGTTATACTGAGCCACTATTCTAATGTAGTTAACACATGCTTTATAAGCGTTGATCCGTTGCAGTTTAAATATCCGATTTACACGCCTTACCAATATGCAGGGAATAAGCCTATTTCTTATATTGATTTGGATGGGGCTGAGGAAAAAAGGATTAAAAGAAATAATAAAAGGCAAGATATTTTAAATAAACAAAATGAGATTAGCAATAATTTATATACAAAGTCGGTAAACAAAATGAATTCTCAAATAAATGAAGAGCAATCTTCACTTTTAAAGGAATCAAGATCAAAATTAGATACAAAAAATCCTGCGGAAGTTCATTTTAACGAACCTTTACAAATATCATTTATTATTACAATGAAACTTTCTAAAACGATAGATGATGGAAATTATCAACTTAAGGTTTATTCTTTAGAATTTAGCATCGATGTTGACGGAGATATTACCCCTCATGAAATAAAAGGCGATTGGGTTATTCTAAGAAACATTTTAGATCCTGATATGGAAATGTGCTGTAGTCCTGAAAAGAGTAAAGAATATGAACTTTTCCCTGTTAATTATCAAGACAAACCTTCTTTTCTTGTTGAAACAATCCACCCTAATACAAATCAAGAGACGTATTCAGAAGTGAAATTAAATGGGAATTTGTGGGGTTCTGGAGACGATGTATATATTCATGCAGGGAATCATCCTAGAGACTGGAGAGGTTGTTGGGGTATCTCAAATTTAGGACTTTCAAAAGATTTTACTATACGAAAAAAAGATGGTAGAGAATTATTTACAGAACATGGGCTCATAAATACTCAAAACTCAATAGGAAACCTATACGATGAAATAGAAAACACAATTGGAAGTGATTGGAAAGAAAATGAAAATAAAAAAATGAAAATAATTTTCGAATGAAAAAAATAGTTATAATATATTTATTTATAATAGCCCTCGCAGGAATAAGGGAAGCTTATAGTCAATGTGATTCTATTAAAGGTTATGTCAGGTATTATGATTATGACTCAACAAAACTAGATCCTAAGTGTATAAAATCATTGTGGATTGGAGGAGAACCTTTTGATACTTCAATAATCAAAACATTTGTAAACCTCAAGAAAATACGTATTTCTGGTAAACGAACAACAGTGTTTTTTAAGATAGCTTGGCAATTAAATTCGCTAGAGAAAGTAATTATTTTTATGGGAGACTCGATGATTCCTCCTGAAATAGGAAAATGTAAAAGTCTAAAAGAAATAGAAATAAGGGGAACTCCAATAAAAGAATTCCCTCCAGAATTTTGCAAATTAAAGAATCTTGAAAGAATTATAATTGCAAATAGTAACTTAGAAAAACTGCCCCATGACTTTGGGAATTTGCAAAGCCTAGAATATATTTATATTTCTTGGTCGAAAATTACAACTTTACCTGAATCATTTTTTAAGTTAAAGAATTTAAAATGCTATTGTATACTTGGAGAAGAATGGGAGATTCCTATTGATTCCGAAACTTTAGATAAATTAAAAAAATTATTGCCAAATGCAAAGTTTGATTGTAATTTCTAATTTGTTGAAAAAGTAATAAAATCATCAACGAAAACGTCTCCGCTGTCGGAAGTCTGTAAAAAAAGCTTGGCGAAGACTGTGTCTTCGTCTTTTTTTTACAGTAGTTTTATAACTACTAAAATGCGTTAGCATTTTTAATTGTTGCAAAAAGCTAGTAAGATAAAAATTATTACTTATCTTTCCAACGTAAAAATAAACTCCCTTAGAATTTAACAAAACAATGCTAACTGCAACAGATTACAAATATAGGAATCTTACAAGTAGTAAAATTGCGTGCTTTATAAGCGTTGATCCATTGCAGTTTAAATATCTAATTTATACTCCTTTTCAATATGCAGGGAATAAGCCTGTGAGTTTTATTGATTTGGATGGGGCTGAATTATGGATTACATATCTTAATGAAAATAAAAAAGAAGAAAAAGTAAGATTTGAAAATGGAAAAGTTTATAATGTTGATGGTTCTGATTACAAAGGGGACAACAAATTTGTATTAGACACAGCCAATAATCTTAATATAATGTCTGAAGTTGATGATGGAAAAAAACTATTAGATCACCTTTCAAATTCAAAATATAAATATGATTTGTCATATAAGAGTGTAAAATATGAAGGTGCCTTAGCAAAATTTGATCCTAATAAAAAGGAAGGTGGTGGAGAATTGTATATAGGAAAAATGATTAATGAAAAAGATATGTACAAAAAATTCTGGGTCTTTGCTCATGAATTATTTCACGCATATCAATATGATCATGAATTTGAAAGCCCTTATTCGTACGAATACGATAATTATACTGAAAAACCTAAATTATTTATGAATTCAGTACAAGCTGAGGTTGAAGCATATATTTATGAAACCTCTATTGCACTAAACACTACGAATTCATGGAAAATAAAAAAGAAATTTGGTGTTGATGAATATGATAATGCGACTGTAAGCATTATCTATTCGGGGTTTGATGAAGATTTATTAAAAGAAGCGATTAAGCACTTCAAATTTCAAAGTTTTGCCAATGCAGAAGGTATATATAGCGACAATATAGATGGAATACATGAATTTTTAAATGGATTCAAAAATTCATATTTACAGGATTTTAATATTAAATACACAAGAAATGAACATTAAATTTTTTATAATTATCTTTAATTTTATTGTACTATTATTATTATCTTCTTGTATTGAAAAAAATAATATAAAGCATACTTGCAAAGAATATACATATTATATATTTGAACAATTTAATAATTCTATTTACAACTTAAATGAGATTGCTTTATATGAAAGAAATCAAGAGTGCTATATTGTTGATTTTATTGCCAAGAAAAAAGAGTATTATGTATTGCCAGATAGTTTAGGTGGAAATAAGCTAAGAGGATTTGCGAGTATGATATTTTATATAGAAGATGGGAAAATTGAACATTTCTATATTGATGAACTTTCTTTGACATGCGAAAATGAGCCATATTTTCTTGGACATTCTAATTTCAAGAAATATATCCTTTTTTTTAAGCAATATAAAGACAGTATTAGAATAACTTTACGTGATGATAAAGAAAACAACGAACATTGTCTAGTGCAGCAAGAACAAATAGAAATTTCTATTAATCAGTCCTTTCCCAATTCCTCGGAGGCTATCAAAAAATAAAAGCAACGAAAGTTAGGCGGATATTCCAACATCCGTCTGTATATTTTTACAGGCTGAGCCTGTAATATGTAAATTATATATCTAAAAAGCATTTTAACCCATTGTTTGAATGAAGGACAGCTACCCCAAATCAGTAATAATATCATTAGCTTTGTCAATAATATCGTTGCCAAAGCTGTCGAGATAAATTTGGGTTGTGTGTTCGGTTGTGTGTCCTAAACCTTCAGATATTATTGATGTGGAAACACCGTCATGTTTTGCAATGGTTGCCCACGAGTGCCGTGCGACATAAGTTGTTAGTGGAATAGAGCAATTGGTTGACTTACCAATGATTTTAAGTTTTTTGTTAACTAAGGTCAAAGCATTTCTGTATTGGGTATATTTTCTGTTTTCAAGTTTTATAATCGGGAAAATATAACTATTATTTGTATTTAGGTTTGCATATTTTTCTATTATTGCTTGGGCGTTATCCGTAAGTTTAATTGTAAAAGGCTGTCCTGTTTTTGACCTTCGGTACTGCAATGAGTTTTCATGTATATTTTCATGTTTTAAGTTAGCTAAATCAATAAACGACATACCTCTAGTATAAAAACTAAACATAAAACAATCTTTTGCAAAATCTACAGATTTAT
>JAOZLS010000188.1 GCA_029934705.1 Bacteroidales bacterium
AATGTTCTTACTTACACTGACTTGTCCTAAAGAGTTCATTATTAAAACTCTGCTAGATGTGTTGTTTAAATCTGCTATTTTGATAAAGACTTTATCGTGTCCTGACCATATATTAACTTCATTTGCATTAGTAATGTCATCAATTTCTGTATTTTCGTTAGCATTAAACCATAAGTAGAATCTAGTCCTGCTGTCATCTCCATTAAAATAGAATGAATAAGAATCGTTATCTTCTAGGTTTATTTTACGATTAAGTTCTGTATCAACAAGAAAAACTTTTGTATTTAGTTCTATGTTAAGTTCAGCTACCGAAATTTCATAATTTCCTTCGCTACCTGTTTTAAAACCTAATGGTATTCTAGTTCCAATGCTTGATAATGGTAGTGTGTTTATTGCTAAAGGGAATTCTGGTGCTCCAGTAACACTATATATCATAGGAATGTTTTGATCCCAAGGAAACATTTTTAGTGCATCTTCTTTTCCGTTAAAAGCAGTATATGTTTCATCAATAAATCTAATAATAGTTTCGTCAGACATACCGTTGCTTTCTGTTCTTAATTTAATATACTCAAAATTATATTCTTTTTCATCTTCACTATTTTTGTACATTGCTTGTGATGAATGTAAACGAGAGTTGTTGTGTATAGTAAATTCTTCAGGAGGATCAATAGTACTTGCAGAAGTTAAGTGAACAAAGAAACTTTGGTATGCTGGAATGTTTGTGTTTCCAGGGTCTGGGTCATTAATTGTTTGACCTGCACCTACTAAATGTACCCCACCATCAACTGCCTTAAAATGATATACATAATTTCCATCATCACCATCCCAATAATAAACAGTATTATCCATTGAAGGAGTTCTTTGAATTTCATCCCAACTGATAGCACTAGGAAAAGGATTTCCTATATGATTCCATCCGTCGTAATAATTTCCAAAAGATCCGCCGTTATCATTATTAGTATATGTAACATCTGTTTCAAAATCGCCAGTGTTTATATCAGATGGTGTAGTCGAAGAGAATGTTATATTCAAATCACTAGCATTATGTGCATTCCAAATATAGCCTTGTCCTACATTTAATGTAACTCCTGTAGAAATATTACCCCACATTCCAGTAAAGTCATCCCAGTTGTCATAATCCGTATCAATTGGATTATCTCCTTGGAAAGTCTCATCATAAGTATAAAAATTTGGGTTTACATAGCCAGGGTAGGGGGTGTCTATTAGTGGTGTACTTGTTTGTCCTGTAATTGGTACACTAATATATTGCCATCTGCTAGCTATTGTAAAAAATCTTTCGAGGTTTACATCTCCTAATCCACCTATTGTTGAGTTTGTAATTAATGAACCTGCGGCACCTGCATCTAGTGGTGTTTTTAGTGAAAAAGTTCCATCAACAGTTAACACTCCGTTTGTTGTTGCTGCATAACCTGCAACAAGTTCAGTTGTTGAACCTGAGTTGACTGTAAGTTTTTCAAAGTCTATAAATGTGCCAGTAGTTCCACTAATGGTTTGCGTTCCTGTACCGTTAAATATTACTTCTCCGTCTGTATTAGAATTTATAAAAACGTTTCCAGCTGTAGCATTGTTTGTAAAATCTCCAGTAAGTGTAATTACTCCATCTAAATCTACAGCTCCGTCGCTTGTATTTGTTTGGTTAACAAATCCGCCATCTACAATATTTATATGTGTGCCAGATTCAACAACAATTGTTGCACCATTGTTTACAATGCCTTGAGCAAAGCTTGTTTGTGATAAAAAAAATGTAGCAATTAAAATAGTTAGTATCTTAAATTTCATGATTTTAGTTTTACTAAATAGTTAATATTAAAATTATTTGTAAAAGTACTAAAAACTATTGTTCAAGTCAAGTTTTTTTTGACTAATGAGCAATAGTTTTTAGATTTAGGGGTGGGGTATTGAATAATGGAATAAATTTGTTTACTTTTAATAGACTATAATCGTAAATGGCTTTAGTTTAAAATGTCGTTGGTCGATAAAAATTGCCTAAGTGAGGTGTTTTTACCTCGCTTCTTCTCAAAATTTCAGGTGAGAACACCTGAAATAGGCAAAATAACATAGCCATTTTAAACTAAAGCCTTGTAAATTTATAATTAGTTGTTGCTTAATGTTTAATTATAAATTTAATGTTGTTTGATTACCATCATCATCTGTTTGAGTTACTTCAAAATCAGGGTCTTCGTTGAAGCTTGTATCCTCAGTATTTTCTTCGTTTTTAGAGTTTTCTTCAATAATATTTTCTTTGTTTTCAATATTATCCTCATTATTTTCATTATTGTTATCTTCAATAATTTCATCTTCAATTTCAGGCTCTATTTCAATTATTTCTTCTATTTCGTAGTTTGTTAGTCTTTTACCACGAGCTTTATAGCCTTTTACTCCAATAAAATCTTCGGCATTAACAATTTCGTTATCTCTACTTTTGTTTTTTCCTCCAAAAACTATTTCAAAATTGGCATTTTTAAAGCTATTAATATTTTTTAATATTGAATCAGGATGGTCACCTATAAATGAGTTTTTATTATCAGATTCTTCAATTTCAAATCTTTTTAGGTAATGAAATCCTTTTTCGGCATCGTAAAAAATTACATTCCATATTTTTTCAGCATTAAATTTTTCTATTTTCAGTAAATCGTCATCAAAATGGTTTGCTAAGTCGAAATTTGTTATTTGATATTCTCCCGATTTATAAATTGTAAGAATTTTGTCGCCACCTTTAAAATTTCCTAAATATTCGCCTCTTTCAGCTGAGTTTATCCTTTTTACTGCAGTGTCAAACCATACTTTAAGTCCGCCAAGTGTCGAAATTCCTTCTTCTTTTAAAACTATTTTTTGTACAGCGTATTTTGTAACTAGGTTACCCATTGCTTGTCTTCCTTTTATTGCCGTATCGCTAAAATCAAATTCTAATATTTTCTTTTTTAGTCTTTTACGAGGTCTGTGTATTACTTTTATTATTTCTGCTTCTCCGTTAGGATTGGCCGAGAAATATACTATTTTTGAATTGTCGGAACCACGTGTTGTGTTGTATTCTTTGTCTCGTGTAATTCCTTTTACAAAAAAGCGTTTAATGTAATAATAGCCTGTTTTTCCGTCTCTGTATATTAGGTTGTATGTTGTTCTTTCGTCATCTTTTTTCCATACATCAATGTGTATTACATCTTTTCCTATGTATATTTTTTCATCTACTTTTGTAATAAAATACGTTCCATCTTTTCTAATTACTATAATATCATCTATGTCAGAGCAGTCTGCAACATACGAATTTTGCTTTAATGTTGTTCCAGCAAATCCGTCTTCAATATTTACATAGAGTTTAAGGTTTCTAATAACAACTCTTTGAGCCGAAATTTCTTCAAAACTTCTAATTTCAGTTTTTCTTTCTTTTCCTTTTCCGTATTTTTCTTTTATTCGTAAGTAGTAGTCAATTGTGTAATTAACAATATTTGCTAGCTTTTTTAATATTTCAACAATTTCTTCTTCAATGTTTTTTATATGCTTGTCAGCTTTAAAAGCATCATATTTTGAAATACGTTTTATTTTAATTTCGGTAAGTTTTGCAATATCATCTTTTGTTACTTCATTTTTGAAAATAGATTTGAATGGCTCGAGTGCTGTGTCTATTGTTTCAATAATACTGTCCCAAGTTTCACATTCTTCTATTAAAATGTAAATTCTATTTTCAATAAATATTTTTTCTAAAGAAGATAAGTGCCAGGCTTCATCTAGTTCTCTTTTTCTTATTTCAAGCTCAAGTTTTAAAAGATTTAAAGTGTTTTTTGCCGAAATTCGCAGCATTTCTTTAACTCCTAAAAATACTGGTTTGTTGTCGTGAATTATTGTTGAATTGGGCGATAGTGATATTTCGCAATCAGTAACAGCATATAGTGCATCTATCATATTGTCGGGCGATACATCTGCTGGTAATTTTATTACTATTTGTACATCTGCGGCTGTATTATCAACTACATTTACAATTTTAATTTTTCCTTTTTCATTTGCCGATGTAATTGACTCAATAAGTGTATTTGTTGTTTTTCCAAAAGGGAGGTCTTCAATTATAAGTGTTCTTTTTTCGCCTTTTGATATTTTTGCTCTTACTCTAACTTTACCACCTCTTAGTCCGTCGTTATAATTTGCAGCATCGATATATCCTCCTGTTGGAAAATCGGGGTATAATTCAAAATCTTCACCTTTTAAATGTTTGATTGAAGCATCAATAAGTTCTATGAAATTGTGAGGAAGAATTTTTGATGCTAATCCAACTGCAATACCTTCAACTCCTTGAGCTAATAGTAATGGGAATTTTACGGGTAATGTAACGGGTTCGTCGTTTCTTCCATCATAAGATTGTTTCCATTCGGTAGTTTTATGGTTGAATACAACTGCAAGTGCAAATTTTGATGGTCTGGCTTCAATATATCTAGGGGCTGCTGCATTGTCGCCAGTATATATATTACCCCAGTTTCCTTGCATGTCTATTAATAATTCTTTTTGCCCAAGTTGTACAAGTGCATCGCCAATTGCGGCATCACCATGAGGGTGAAATTGCATTGTATGCCCAATGATATTTGCAACTTTATTAAATCTGCCATCGTCCATTCTTTTCATTGAATGCAAAATACGGCGTTGCACAGGTTTTAGTCCGTCAGCTAGATGAGGAACTGCTCTTTCGAGTATTACATAAGATGCGTATTCAAGAAACCATGTTTTATACATTCCTGAAATGTATTTAACTTGGAAGTCTGTATTTTCATATTCAACTTTCTCAATATTTTCGTTTGTTTCTTCTATGTTTTCTATTTCTTTTGGCATCTGGGGGCTATTTAGTATTGTTATTTTCTTGTTGATGTGATTATATTATTTTTCCTTGCAAAAATAAGTGTGTTGAGTCTTTTGCATCAAATTGTTCATTATCGCTTATTTTAAAATCTGTAGGCTTCTTAGATATTATTATGTTTTTATAGTAAACATAGTTTTTATCTAAAGAGTAATCTTTACCTAATGTTTTAAAAGATTTTTCATCTACTCCTTTAATTATACGACTATTATAATATATGTTTTTATTTGTTTTGTAATAGTATTTGTATTTTAATATTTGAAATGAATCAATATTTGTTTTAATATAGAAACATCTAAAATTTGCTTTATTATTTAAGTTTGTTTGATATACATAGACTTTATTACTGTCGGAATAAAATTTTATATCTTGATTTTGTCCTTTTTCAATTGTATTATACGTTTTAAAATATTTAGGGTTTGCCTTTTCCAGTTTTATAAAATTTGTGTTGTCAATTAAGTAAACATATTGGCTGTCGGTTGCAAAATATCCATCAAAAAGTTTAAATGTATTAATGTTTTGTATGCCTGATATTGGTTTTCCACAGAACCAAATTGTTGTGTTATCGGTTGCATAATAATCGCCAATAACGTTGAAGGTTTCTACCTTTGCATGTGGTATTATTTCATTTTTAAAAAACACTTTTTTGTTATCAATGGCATAAGATTGTTTTAAAACTTTAAAAGAAGAAGGATCAGCTCCTTTTATTTTAAACTGTTTGTAAAAAACATTCATATTATCCTTTGCCCAAACATCTGCATTTAGGCAAGTGTTCTCAGGGTTTTTGTCTTCAATTATTATAAAATGTTCTGGGTTTACATTTTCTAAATTAATAAGAGAAAATGTTCCGTTATCATCCTTTAATGAGTATTTTACTAGTGTTTCACTAATTGTATAACAAGTGTTTTCGCTTATTTTATTAGGCTCATTATTGCAAAAAGAAAATAATGATATAATAAAAAGGGCTATTACAAAGTTTAATAATATGTTGGTACTTTTTTGCATTAATATTAAATATCTTCTTCTGTGTGTAGGTTATCTATAATAAATAGTTGTCTTTCGGGTGTATTTTTTCCCATATAGAAGTTAAGCATTTCTGCAACCGAGTCTTCTTTACGAATTATAACTGGGTCAAGTCTAATATCTTCATTAATAAAGTATTTGAATTCGTCTGGAGATATTTCACCAAGTCCCTTAAAACGTGTTATTTCTGCTGTTTTTCCAAGTTTATTTAGTGCATCAACTCTTTCTTCATCTGAATAACAATATTTAGTCTCTTTTTTGTTTCGAACTCTAAATAAAGGTGTTTGAAGTATGAATAAGTGATTATTTTTAATTACTTCTGGGAAAAATTTCAAGAAAAATGTAATTATCAGTAATCTAATGTGCATACCGTCAACATCGGCATCGGTAGCAATTACTACGTGGTTGTACCTTATATTTTCAATACCATCTTCAATGTTAAGGGCAGCTTGTAAAAGATTGAATTCTTCGTTTTCGTAAACAACTTTTTTTGTGTGGGTGAAAGTGTTTAGAGGTTTACCTTTCAAACTAAAAACTGCTTGAGTTGTAACATCTCTTGCTTTTGTAATAGAACCACTTGCCGAGTCGCCCTCCGTAATAAAAATCATAGACTTTTCACCATCTGGATTTTTTGTGTTAAAATGTACTCGGCAATCACGAAGTTTTTTATTGTGTATTTTAGCTTTCTTAGCCCTTTGTTTAGCCAGTTTTTTTATTCCCGAAATTGCTTTTCTTTCTTTCTCTGATTCTAATATATGTCTGTTTAGAATTTCGGCTGTTTCATTATTTTTATGTAAATATATTTCAAGATTTTTTGTGATAAAATCCATTATAAAACCTCGAATTGATTGTCCTTCGGGTGCAATGTTTTTAGAACCTAGTTTTGTTTTTGTTTGCGACTCAAAAACTGGTTCTTCAACTTTAATACTAATTGCAGCAACAATACCCGAGCGAATGTCTGAAAAATCAAAGTCTTTCTTATAAAAATCTCTTACGGTTTTTACAATTGCTTCTCTAAACGCTTGAAGGTGTGTTCCTCCTTGAGTTGTATGTTGTCCGTTAACAAAACTGTAGTATTCTTCTCCATATTGCGAACCGTGGGTTATTGCAATTTCTATGTCTTCGCCTTTTAGGTGAATAATAGGGTAGAGTTGTTGGTCTTCGCTTATATTTTCGTTTAATAAATCTAGTAGTCCGTTTTTTGAGTAAAATCGCTGCTTATTATATGTAATTGTGAGCCCAGCATTAAGGTAAACGTAGTTTTTCATCATTAAACCTACGTAATCGTCAATGTATTGGTAATTGCTGAAAAGGCTAACGTCTGGAATAAAAGTTATTTCGGTTCCGTTTTTTTCGTCAGATTTTACAATTTCATTTTCGCTAATAACATTTCCTGTCGAGTATGTTACTTCTTTCATTTCGCCTTCTCTAAATGAGCGAATAATAAATTTTGTGGATAATGCGTTTACAGCTTTTATACCAACACCATTTAGTCCAACCGATTTTTTAAATGCTTTTGAGTCATATTTTGCTCCAGTATTCATTTTAGACGATACATCAAGTACTTTACCTAAAGGAATTCCACGACCATAGTCTCTAATTCTAACTTGGCCGTTTTCTGTACTAACGTCTATTTTTGTTCCATTACCCATCATGTATTCATCAATGGAGTTGTCTAATACTTCTTTTAATAAAACATATATTCCATCGTCTTGCGAAGAACCATCGCCCAATTTTCCAATATACATACCTGGGCGTTTACGTATATGTTCTTGCCATTCAAGGGTTTTAATCGAATCTTCGGTATAAGTAACTGACATGTTTCCTGTTTTATGTTGATAAATGGTTTGGGAAATAATATAGGGGTATTCCCATTTTGCTTTACATTAAGTAAAGTAGATATTAATCTTAATTTGCAAAAATACATAAATATTTATGTAAAAAGCAAGTATAAAAGGCTTATGTTAAAAAGATGTTAATAACTATTGCTTTTTT
>JAOZLS010000023.1:0-15272 GCA_029934705.1 Bacteroidales bacterium
TATTTCGAGCTTTATTACAGCATTTACCACCCAATTGTGATGATGACAAGCAGGCAATGCTTTTTCCATCAAGTTACAGGCTGTACAAAACACAAAATTGATAATACTTGCATTAGCCATTGTATAAAATCAGCAACAATCACAAACTTAAAAAACCAAACTTCTTTTATTGAAAAATCTGAAGGAAATTATCATCAGATTTATAATGAGCACAACTTTTTAAATACAGATATTGTAACAAATATAACAAATAAATTTTCTAGTTTTTTAATTGATTTAAGCGATATAAAAACAAAAACAGAGATGAAATTAAGTAAAATTGAGATAATTAAACTATTTAAAAATTTAATAAATCAAAAAACAAATTCAAAAGAAGAACTCCTAAAAGTTATTCAGGGTACAACATATTCTCAATATAAAAAGGGATTATAAAATTGCTGATTTTGAAAAGAAACAAAATTAATTGTATATTTACTTAGTAAAACAAAGTTCTATTCCCTAATAGTGTGATAATCTAGCAATATGAATTAAATTGCTTAGATTATAAATATCAGCCCATGACTTTAGTCGTGGGATAGTTATAAGGAAATTAGAAAACAAGCGTTTTAACGGTTTTTTTAATATCGATATTAATATGGAATAACATACACGTAATTTTTAAACCGTTAAAACGGTTCATTGATATATTATGTTTGTCTCCCACGATTAAAATCGTGGGTTGATATATATTTTAATCACTCTATTAGGAAATATAATATAAAACAATTAAAAAATAAATATAATGATTGATTGGAAAAAAGTATATGTAGAAGTTGTTGCTCCTGTAATTAAAAACACAACGAGTCCCCCTCCTATAGCAGTTACAATTATACTTATAGTACTTTTACTTGGTGGTACTGCTCTAATAATTTGGACATCGGGCAAAGGTAGAATAATTGGAATTATGCTTATTGGTATTGTTATATTTATTGCGTATATGCTTATAAGTAGTTATTTTAGAGTAAAAAATAACGACGCTCATTTTGAGATAGGTACTATAATGAGTAAATTTACAAAAACAGTAATGAAAAAAGATTCTCAAGGATATTCAAGAGAAAAAAAAATTTATTATATAGAAATGGATGTAGTAGAAGCATACATTCTAACAATAGATGGACAAGGAAAATACTTGCGAAAAAGAAATGGCAAGTATAGTTATTCAGTCGATAATTCAATTTATAATCAATTACAGGAAAACGATACTATCAATGCTATATTTATGCCAGGTATCGATAAATCAATACATGCAATAGTACAAACAGATGGGGGTATAATAAAGTAGTGGTGTAATAAATTTAATTATGTTCCTATTCAGTATCAACCGCACTCTCTAATAGTAATTATTATGCAATCCGAGAACAGATAAATTCCAAATCAGGCTTGGAATAATGTTTTGCTTATTAATAAAAAGATGCCATAACTACTTAATAATAAGAAACATTTAACTTAGAAAAGTAGGAATAAACTATTGTCTTTATAGAAACAAAAAAGACTATCAAATTAAAATTTGATGGTCTTTTTTATATTCTAAAATATTGTAAAATTATATTTCGCTCTTTTTATTTGCGTTATAGCTAATTTTAAGAGCTTTTGCTTTTCTTAGTTCTTGTTTTATATCAACAACAATTCCCATTAAAGCCGATTTATCAATTTTTAAAGCGGTAACCATTTTTGCCTTATCCGAAGGATCCATTTCGTTTCTTTCAGCCTCTATATATGTGTATATATCCCTTACATCAGCAAATTCATCATTTAACTGAATTACAGAGTTTGTTCCTAATTTTTTCACATACTTTTCACTTGGAGGACCAACATAAATATAACTTATTAAAGACTTATTTTCGAGTTTTTTTACTTCAGTTGCATCAGGAATAACCGTTTTCACTTTTAATTCCACCTCTTTCATTGTAGTTACAGTCATAAAAAAGAATAATAACATAAATACAATATCAGGAAGCGACGCCGTCGAAATCATTGGCGTTCCTTTATTTCCTTTCTTTTTAAATTTTGCCATTTGCGTTAATTTAACATATTAAAAATCGTAATCACAATTAATTAGGGAGTAGCTATTGCTCTTGGTTCTGCTTCAGAAATTGCTAAAGGAACTGCTTCAGAAATTGCTTTTTGTTGTTCTGGTGACAATTCATCATAAACCAAACCAAACCTAGATTTAGAAAGTTCATTTCTAAGATCATTTACAGCCCTAACTAACTCATTTTGTACCTGCATATATTTTTCATAAGAAGTTCCTCTGTCATTCTGCAACGATATTACACCTTTAGTAACCATATATTCGCCAATTAAAGGAATATTTTTTTTTGCTACTTCTGGTAAATCATCGGATTTAGTTGGATTTGTAAAAAACACTCTTGCTTTATCATACAAAACCGAAACATCTGTTAGTGTGTTTCCAACTGCAATTTGATCATCCTTATTAATAAGAACAACCATTACGTTTCTAGTCTTCATCTCCATCTCTGTTATTTTATCTTCTTCAGGCATTTGAGGTAGAGTTCTGTGCATTCCTGTATTTGTGCTCATTGTAGTAGTTACAAGGAAAAATATGAGTAACAAAAATGCAATATCTGCCATTGAGCCGGCATTTATTTCTTGTACTTGTCGTTTAGCCATTACTTTTATAGTTATAACGAAAAAAGGTGCTACAAGTATGTCTTATAGCACTTTTAATTTTCTATTTCTTAAAAAACTTAAATACTTCAACAAAAATAATTGATGCAACAGCTAATATTAACAATAAGTATGTTAAATATATACCTGTTCCAGACCATTTATATGTTGACTCTTCAAACACTTCGTCTAAAGATGCGATTTCCATAATGTCGCCTGAAGCTAAATTATATGCTAATAAAACAACAGCTAGGAAACCTAATATTGGTAATAAAGTTATTATTGCTTTTTTAGGGTTTGAGATAAGTTTCATTACAAATGATGCAACTCCAAATATTACCGCAAATGCTGCTGCTGCAATAGTCAAAATATATGAAAATTTTATTGAGTTACTTATCCAAGTATCCGACCCGTCTATAAACAGCATTATTGCAAACACTGCTGAGACAGCCATCAATACCCATAAAAGTATGCTAGTTATTTTTGCTAGTGAATCTGACATAGCTTTTATATTTTAATTTAAAATTTATTTTACTACTATTTACTTTGGTACTTTACTAAAATATCGATTAATGATATTGAAGCATCTTCCATATTATTAACAATAGAGTCAACTTTAGAAACTATATAGTTATAAAATATTTGAAGAATCATTGCAACAATAAGACCAGATACTGTAGTAATAAGGGCAACTTTAATACCACCCGCAACTAAACCAGCGTTTACATCACCAGCAGCTTGAATACTATCAAAAGCTGAAATCATACCAATTACTGTTCCCATGAAACCAAGCATTGGTGCTAGAGAAATCATTAATGAAATCCAAGTAAGACCTTTTTCTAGTAAGCCCATTTGAACACCACCATAAGATACAACAGATTTTTCAACAACTTCAATTCCTTGATCTGCTCTGTCTAAACCTTGATAAAAGATACTTGCTACAGGACCTCTAGTGTTTCTGCAAACTTCTTTTGCTGCATCAACTCCGCCTGTTTCTAAAGCATTTTCAACATTTTCTAATAAATTTTCCGTATTTGTTGTCGCAAAATTTAAGTAGATAATTCTTTCAATAGATAATGCTAAACCTAAGATTAATGTTATTAAAACAAAACTCATGAAAAATGGTCCACCTTCAATAAATTTTTCTTTAATTCTTTTGTGCATTTTTCCGTCGTCTTCTGGAACTTCATTGTCAACAACTGTGTTTTCAGAATTTTCAACAACATTGTTAGTTGTATCAACAACAGATGTTTCTGTGGTGTCGTCGCTTTGAGCGTACACTTGCGTATTAACCCCTAAGATTAGCATTCCGATAATTGCTATTAGTGCAAATAACTTTTTCATGTGTCTAATTTAATTAATATTAATTGATTATTTTATTTTATAATTATTCTCTATAAATATAAAATTCAACCGTAACTTATATCGGTTTAAATTTTATACAAATGCAAATGTAGTATTTTTTTTATAAATCAAAACAAATTTATCAAATTTTATAAAGGAAAAAAGCGAAAATTGAAAGTTTAAAGATAAATGTGAAAAATAGCATTTATTTTTTTTAATTTTATAATACTCCTCAAATCAGCAAGTCAAGGTATAAATAAGTTAATAAATGGGTAAAAACACTTTATTATAATAAGTTCATATCACTTGATTAATAAACTTACACTCTTATTATCAAATTACTGAAGTTAAATATGTGAATTTGTAGAAGCCTAAGCATAAAAAATTTATCCTTCATAAAATCCATAACTTCAAAAAAAAAAAACTTTTTATCTGAAATTAAAAAAATGATAATACCTTCGCATTTCCTAATAAACAAATAAAATCATACAAAATGAGAATAATAATAATTATTACAAGCATTATTGCTATTGTATTTTCGTCGTGTAGGCGAATTGAAGGTGAAGGAGCAATTGTAGTTAGGCAAATTGACATTGAAACTTTTAACCAAATAGAAACAGCCTGTGCATTTAATGTATATATTGAATATGGTACAGAATTTAAAGTTGAAGCCGAAGGCGAACAAAATATTATAGACCTGCTAAGAACAAAAGTAACCGATAATAAATGGTATATAGAACTAAAAAACGGAACTTACACAAATTACACCTTAGACTTGTATATAACAATGCCTTATATAACAACTATTACAAATAGTGGTTCTGGGCATGTTTTTATCGCAAATTTCTCTCAAGACAATATTAAATTAACTGTAGGAGGAAGTGGAAATGTTATATGTACCGAAAGTATAACGATTAATAATTTAATTGAATTAGATAACTCTGGAAGTGGAAATATTGAAATTAATCAATTATCTTGTAATCAATCCACCACAAACATTGGAGGTTCGGGTGCTGTAAGCATTGTAGGAAACAGCTTGAAAAGTGAAATCACTTCATCGGGTTCAGGACTTTTTTCTGGTTTTGATTTTACTGCTGACTATTGCGAAATAAAAAGTGAAGGTTCAGGCAATTGTAGAGTTTTTGTTAACGATGAGCTAGGTATTTTAATAACAGGAAGTGGAAATGTATATTACAGAGGTTACCCAAATGTTTTATCAATAGTAAATGGCTCGGGAGAAGTAATAAATTCAAACTAAAAACGAAATAACAAGTCGGTAATAAATATAAAAACTAAAGTATGATTTCATTTCTTCAAAAGATTATAATTAATAACGTTAAGCGAAAATTAAAAAATAGAAAAGCAAAAATTTCAGAAAAATTATTACAAAAAGAAATATCAAATACAAAAGTTGAGTTTTCTCATATTTTACATGATATATTCTTTGTTTCGCTTGGTATAATTTCTGCAACTATTGGATTAAAAGGCTTTTTACTCCCAAACATGTTTATTGATGGTGGTGCAATGGGAATTTCACTTATTCTAACTGAAATGACAAATATTCCTCTATCAATTTTAATAGTTGCGGTAAATGTTCCATTTCTAATTATGGGATTTTCAGCAATTAGCCGCCACTTTGCGTACCGAAGCATGCTTGCAATTGTTTTACTAGCAGTTTTAGTACATTTTATAGAATTTCCAGTAATTACCGACGACAAATTATTAATTGCAGTTTTTGGCGGTTTTTTCTTAGGCTCAGGAATTGGTTTAGCCATTAGAGGTGGTTCTGTTATTGATGGCACAGAAGTTTTAGCAATTTTTATTAGTAAAAAAACATCCTTAACAATTGGTGATGTAATTCTAGTGTTTAATGTAATAATTTTCGGATTTGCAGCTTATGTTTTCTCTGCCGAAATTGCTTTATATGCAATGTTAACATATTTATCAGCATCAAAAACTGTTGACTTTGTAGTATCTGGAATAGAAGAATATGTTGGAGTAACAATTATATCAGAAAAAAATGATGAAATTAGAGTAGCTATAATTGAAGAACTTGGTCGTGCATGCACTATATATTCAGGAAAAAAAGGATATGCAAAATTAGGCGAAACCTTAGAACCAATGGATATAGTTTATACATTAATAACCAGACTAGAATTAGCAAAATTACAAACTGAGATTGATAAAATTGATAAAAAAGCATTTGTTGTAATGCACAGTATCAAAGACGCAAAAGGCGGAATGATAAAAAAGAGACCAATGTCTGATCATTAAATAATTAAATTTTTAAACTAACTAATATGAAAAAATTATTAACACTATTAATGCTTATTTTTATTTCAAGCATAAGCTTTTCTCAAGAAATTGAAGACGAAGAAGAAAGTGAGGATGCAATATTTATATATGTAAATAGAATGCCTAGATTCCCAGGAGGTAATGATAGCTTGCGAACATATATTACAGAAAACATTATTTATCCTGAACAGGCACAAATACAAAACATACAAGGCACTGTATATTTAAGGTTTGTCGTGGAGAAAGACGGTTCAATAGGTCCTGTTCAACTACAGAGAGGAATACATGAATTACTAGATAAAGAAGCAATAAGAGTTATAAAAACCTTGCCAAATTTCACTCCTGGAGAACAAAATGGGAAAAGAGTAAGAGCTTGGTACTCACTCCCTATAATTTTCAAATAAAAAGATAAAAAAAAAATGAAAAAAATATTAATAATTACCAGTTTATTACTAAGCACTCAGCTTATATTTTCGCAAAATAAGTATAATAAAGAAATTGTACTTTTTCAAGAAAATTTGAACATAGAATTTGCCGATAGTTCGCAAAGCCCTCTTGTAAAAGATGATTTAGTAATTTTTAAAGCTTTAAACTTTTTTGAAATAAGCGAAAAATATAAAATTGAAGCAAAATTTGTACGAACAAAAAATCAAAAACCTTTTGGAATGCCTACGACAACAAGCCGAAAGCCTGTGTACGAAAAATATGGCGAAGCTCATTTTAAACTCAATGGAAAAGAAATAGTATTAAGCATTTATCAAAACCATAGGTTAAGGGAAATGGCTAAATATAAAAATCATCTTTTTCTACCGTTCATCGACTTAACAGCAGGAAAAACAACATATTCTGGCGGTAGATATTTAGATTTAGAAATTCCGCAAGGCGAAACTATAATTATTGATTTTAATAAAGCATATAATCCATATTGTGCCTATAATCATAAATATTCTTGCCCATTAATACCTGAAGAAAATAATCTTAAAATAGAAATAAAAGCAGGGGTAAAAGATTTCAAAAGCGTTGTAAAACATTAGATTGAGAAAGAATGAGGGAGATTGGGGGAGATTGAAAAAGATTAATAGAGATTGAAAAAAGGTTGAACAATAATCAGCAAATAAAAATAGTGAAATTATAAATTTAAAGAACACAGATAACACAGATTTATTAAGATAAAATCATGATAAAGGAAACTGCGAAAATCATAAAAATCATAATAATCAGTGTTCTATAAAAAGATTGAGGAAGATTAATAGAGATTGAAAAAAGGTTGAACAATAATCAGCAAATAAAAATAGTGAAATTATAAATTTAAAGAACACAGATAACACAGATTTATTAAGATAAAATCATGATAAAGGAAACTGCGAAAATCATAAAAATCATAATAATCAGTGTTCTATAAAATGTCCGATTTAAAATAAAGATTCTACTTTACATGTTTTTCTGCTTTGTAGGAAGAACGAACTAATGGGCTACTTTCTACATATTTAAAGCCTTTTTCAAGTCCTATCCTCTCCCACTCTTTAAAAATATCTGGGTGAATATATTCTTGAACCTCTAAATGCTTTTTTGTAGGTTGTAAATATTGTCCAATTGTAAAAACCTTGCAGCCAACAGCAAGTAAATCATCCATAATTTCCAAAACTTCATCATAAGTCTCGCCAATACCAACCATAATTCCCGATTTAGAGACCACACCAGCATCGCTTAAATATTTTATTACCTCTAAACTCCTATCATACTTAGCTCTACTTCTAATTTCTGGAGTTAATCGCCTAGAAGTTTCTAAATTATGCGAAATAACTTCAGGTTTTGCATCAATCACTTTTTGCAAAAGTTCAGGAATTGCATCAAAATCAGGAATAAGAGTTTCAATTGTGGTTTCGGGGTTTACTTCTTTAATTTTGCGTACAGTTTCAGCCCAAATCCCAGAACCTTTATCATCTAAATCATCTCTATCAACCGATGTTAATACACAATGTTTCAACTTTAAAAGCCGAACAGATTCTGCAACATTTGCAGGCTCAGCTAAATCTGCGGCTAATGGTTTTCCTGTTTTTACTGCACAAAATTTACAGGCACGAGTACATATATCGCCTAAAATCATAATAGTTGCAGTTCCTCTATCCCAACATTCGCCAAGATTTGGGCATTTCCCACTAGTACAAATTGTATTCAAATTATATTGTTTTACAATTTTTTGAACTTCGGCATAACTACTACTTTTAGGTAATTGTATTTTTAACCAGTCAGGTTTTCTACGTGAATTATATTTTTGCTTAATTTCCATTTCTATTTTTTTTGCAAATATAATAATTATTCAATGGTACAATTATATAATGATACAATTATTCTATATAAAAAAGTCCCCTTTATGGGATTTAGGGATTTTCACATTAATTACTTTTTCTTTCTACATTAATCTTTTATCTTTGCCTATTAAAATTGAAATTAACAACATAAATACAAAATTACGATGAGCTACAACGATTTAAGCGAACAAGAACAAATTAGAAGAAATTCACTTGACGAATTACGAAAACTAGGGATAAATCCTTATCCAGCAGCAAAATATGACGTTACTGCATATAGCTCAGAAATAAAAGAAAAATATAATGCCGAAGAAAATAATTTTCAAAATATAACAATAGCAGGAAGAATTACAGGACGAAGAATTATGGGAAAAGCGTCTTTTGTTGAAATTCAAGATGCTGAAGGTAAAATTCAAACATATTTTAACAGAGATATTATTTGCCCTGATGAAGATAAGACCTTATATAATATAGTTTTCAAAAAATTATTAGACATTGGCGATATTATAGGAATTAAAGGCGAAGTATTTACTACTCAAACTGGCGAAATTTCTGTAAAAGCTCATGAATATACTCTATTAAGCAAATCAATTCGTCCGCTTCCAATTGTAAAAGAAAAAGACGGCGTTACTTACGATGCTTTCTCAAACCCAGAGCAAAGATACCGTATGCGTTACCTCGATTTAATTGTAAATCCTGAGGTGAAAGATGCTTTTATTAAAAGAACAAAGCTAACAAACTCAATGCGTGAATATCTTAATTCAAAAGATTATTTAGAAGTTGAAACACCTATTTTACAGCCAATTTATGGAGGAGCAGCAGCTCGCCCATTTAAAACACATCATAACACACACGACCAAACACTTTATTTAAGAATTGCAAACGAGCTTTACCTAAAAAAGCTAATTGTTGGAGGTTTTGATGGTGTTTACGAATTTTCAAAAGATTTTAGAAACGAAGGAATGGACAGATTCCATAATCCTGAATTTACTCAAATGGAACTTTATGTTGCATACAAAGATTATTTTTGGATGATGGATACTGTTGAAGAAATGGTTGAAAAAATAGCAATGGATCTTCACGGAACAACAAAAGTACAAGTTGGCGAAAATGAAATTGATTTTAAAAGACCTTGGAAACGCTTTACTATGTTTGAAGCAATTGAACATTTCACTGGTATTGATATTTCGGAAATGGAAGAACCTGAACTTCGTGAGACTGCAAAAAAACTCAATGTTGATATTGACGAGACAATGGGTAAAGGCAAACTTATTGACGAAATTTTTGGTGAAAACTGCGAAGCAAAATTAATTCAGCCTACATTTATTACTGATTATCCAGAAGAGATGTCGCCATTAGCAAAAAAACACCGTTCAAAAAAGGGCTTAGTCGAAAGATTTGAAGCAGTTTGCAACGGTAAAGAAATTTGCAACGCATACTCAGAGTTAAACGACCCAATAGACCAGCGAGAACGCTTTGAAGACCAGCTTTTACTTGCCAAACGAGGCGATGATGAAGCAATGATGCTTGACGAAGATTTCCTAAAAGCAATAGACTACGGAATGCCTCCAACATCTGGTTTAGGAATTGGTATTGACCGACTTGCAATGATAATGACAAACTCAAACTCGATACAAGATGTACTTTTCTTTCCGCAAATGCGACCCGAGAAAAAAGTACCTGTTGATACTGCCGATAAATATTTAGAAATAGGAATTACCGAAGAGTGGGTTCCATTAATTCAAAAACTTGGTTTTAAAACTGTTGCAAGCTTAAAAGAAGCAAGTGCAGGCAAACTTTTTAACGAGCTTTGCGGACTAAATAAAAAAGGGAAACTAGGTCTGAAAAATCCAACAATGGACGATGTAAAGGCTTGGTGTAAATAGAAAAATAAATTGCCTGTAAAAAAGAATGTTTTAATTATTTAAAATTCCTTTTTTACTGGCTTTTTTCATATAACAACAAACAAATGAAAATTAGCGGATTTACAATGGGTAAAAACGTATCGAAACTTTATTACCCGATACGAGAGTCAATAGAATCAATACTTCCTATTGTTGATGAATTTATTATTGCACTTGGCGACAGTGATGACGATGACACAACACTTGAAATTATTCAACAAATAAATTCGCCTAAAATAAAAATAATTAATACTGTTTGGGATATTGAAAAATACCCTAACGGAACAGAAAATGCTCACCAAACAGATATTGCAATGCGTGAATGTTCAGGCGATTGGCTTTTACACTTACAAGCCGACGAGGTTATTCATGAAAAATACCTTGACACAATAGTTAATAATTGCAAAAAATATTTGAATGATGAACGAGTTGAAGCATTTTTATTCAAATATCGACATTTTTTTGGCGATTATAATCACTACAACGACCTTTACGGTTGGTATCCGCAAGAAATAAGACTTGTAAGAAACAAACCCGATATACACTCATTCAAATCGGCACAATCGTTTAGGCGAATTCCTGAATTTGATGGTTTAAGTTACCGAAAAATTGAAGGTACTCATAAACTTAATGTTATTGAAATTGACGCATATATTTACCATTACGGCTGGGTTCGCCCACCAATTTATATGCAAAAGAAAACAAAATCGCTTGCTACAATTCATAAAGGTAAACAAAAGGTAAAAGAAATTTTTAAAGAAACAGATGTTGATTTTGATTATGGAAATTTATCCAAACTACCAATTTTTAAAGAGACACACCCTGCTGTTATGAAAAATAAAATAGCAGACTTTAATTGGCAAAATAAACTTCATTACGAAAAAGACTACCTGCCAACTAGAGAATTAATGAAACACGAAAAAACAAAAAGTAAAATACTTACTTTTATCGCAAAAAAAATATTTAATAACTACAAAATGTTTGGTCATACAAACTGGAATACCATAAAATAAAGAATTCCCAAACAAAACTTGCATTCAACAAAAAACACAAAATGAAGAAACTAAAAAAAATAATGGTTTATGCTAAGCCATATAAAAAAAATGTATTATTAAATTTTTCTTTCAATTTAATTCAAGTTTTTTTCTCGTTATTTTCATTATTAATGATAATTCCATTCTTGCAAGTTTTGTTTGGAACTACCGAAATAACAACCATAAAACCAGAAGTAGATTATTCCGGAGAATCTCTTACCCAATGGTTAAACTACGGTCTTAGCTATGTAATTATAGAATATGGCAAAGCAAAAGCACTGCTAATTGTAAGTCTTTTTGTTGGAATAATGATTTTTCTGAAAAATATATTTCTTTATTTTGCTAAATTTTCGCTCGTTCCACTACGAAACGGAATAATTAGAGATATTAGGAACAACATCTTTTATAAAATCCTAACACTCCCCTTTTCATACTTTACCGAAGAACGAAAAGGCGATATTATTAGCCGAATGACCAACGATTTAAAAGAGCTAGAATGGAGTATTATGACATCTATTGAAATGCTATTTTTAAATCCTATTACCATACTAATTTACTTAGGAACACTAATTTACATGAGTCCGTTTTTAACTATTTTTGTGCTAATATTAATTCCTGTAAGTGGCGGATTAATAGGTCTTATTGGTCGTTCGTTAAGAAAAAACTCAAAGCAAGCACAGGATAAAATGGGACTTTTACTTGTAAATATAGAAGAAACATTATCGGGACTTAGAGTTATAAAAGCATTTAATGCTGAAAAAAATATAAATCGGAAATTTAAAGAGAATAACGAAAGTTATAATCGAAGCATGAATAAAATGTATAAGAAAAATTATTTAGCTTCGCCAATGAGTGAATTTTTAAGTGTTATAACTTTACTTATTGTTATGTATTATGGAGGAATGATGGTTTTAAACCAAGAAAGCAACCTTTCCGCCGAAGGATTTATTGGCTATATTGTTGTTTTTTCGCAGCTTATTCCGCCAGCAAAAGCACTGTCAACAGCAGCATACAATATACAACGAGGAATGGCATCGGTTGATAGAGTTAACGTAATATTAAGAGCACAAAATACAATAACAGAAATAGAGAAACCCATTGAAATAACTAATTTTAAAGAATCAATAGAATTTAAAAATGTATCGTTCAAATATAAAGATGCTTATGTACTAAGAAACATCAACTTAAAAATTAAAAAAGGACAAACCGTGGCACTTGTTGGACAATCAGGCTCGGGAAAATCGACACTAGTTGATTTATTACCAAGATTTTACGACATACAAGAAGGTGAGATTTTGATTGATGGAATAAATATTAAAAATCTTAAAATAAAGAATTTAAGAGGATTAATGGGAAATGTAAATCAAGAACCTATTCTATTTAACGATACTGTAAAAAACAATATAGTTTTTGGAGCAGAAAATGTAGAAGACAAAAAAATAATTAATGCAGCACAAATAGCAAATGCCGAGGAGTATATTAATGAAATGGTCGAAAAGTACGAAACAAATATTGGCGACCGAGGCTCAAAATTATCGGGCGGACAAAGACAAAGGCTAAGTATTGCAAGGGCAGTATTAAAAAACCCACCAATAATGATTTTAGACGAAGCAACATCGGCACTCGACACCGAATCGGAAAGACTTGTGCAAGATGCCCTTACAAAACTTATGAAAAACAGAACATCAATAGTAATAGCACACCGTCTTTCTACAATAAAACATGCCGATATAATTTGTGTGCTACACGAAGGCGAAATTATTGAAAGAGGAACTCACGAAGAGCTAAGCAATATAAACGGCACTTACAAAAAACTTCACGATTTACAAATATTTTAAAAAAGGTAGCCTATTTTATAAATCATTGTTATTTTTGTAAAAATAATTTAAAGTGATAAAAAATATATACATAAAAAATTACGCACTAATTGAAAAACTTGATATAGATTTTAATCATGGTTTTACAGTAATTACAGGCGAAACTGGTGCAGGAAAATCAATACTACTTGGAGCATTAAGCCTAATATTAGGCAAGCGTGCCGATACATCGGTGCTTAAAAACAAAGACACAAAATGTATTGTTGAAGCAACTTTTGATATAGAAAAATATAATCTTGAAAAATTCTTTATTAAAAATGATTTAGATTATAATAAAGATACAAATATCCGTAGAGAAATTATTCCAGCAGGAAAATCGAGAGCATTTATAAATGACACGCCTGTTAATTTAAGCACATTACAGACTATAACAGAGCAACTTATTGATATACATTCGCAAAATGAAAATTTGAATTTGAATAATTTAAATTTTCAACTAAAAGTTATTGATGCTTATGCTAAAACGGAAAAAAATCTGAACTTATACAAAAAGAATTACTCAGAATACAAAAAAGCACAGAAAAAACTAAACGAAATAATAGAAAAAGCAGAAAAAGAAAAAACAGAATTCGATTATTTACAATTTAGATTTGAAGAACTTGAAAATGCGAATCTTACTGAAAATGAACAAGAAATAGCAGAGGAAGAGCTAAGAATATTATCACACTCCGAGGAAATTCAAAAGAACTTATCAATTGCAAATATTAATATTTCTAATGATGAAAATGGAGTAATTAAAAACCTACTCGAAAGTATTACTGCACTCTCAAATATAACAAAATACCATAGCAAATCAATAGAACTAAAATCACGACTTGATAGTGTAAAAATTGAAATTGAAGATTTAGCTCCTGAATTAGACACACTAGCAAATGATATTGAATATAATCCTCAAGAAATTCAAAAATTGACAAAAAGGTTAGATTTAATATATTCACTACAAAAAAAACATATTGTAACAACTGTAAAAGAGTTAATTAACATAAAAAATGATATTCAAAACAAATTAATTAAAATTACTTCTTACAAAACAGTTATTGCTGAAATAGAAAAAGAGCTTGAACTAATAACAGGGAAACTAAAAACCTCGGCAGATAAATTATCTACAAAAAGAAAAACTTCAATACCTAGTTTTGAAAAAAACATAGTTCGTATTATTAATGAATTAGGAATTCCTTATGGGAAATTTATTGTAGAATTTGAACAAACAGATAATTTTAAGCTACAGGGAACAGACTCTATAAAATTTTTATTTTCAGCAAATAAAAGTTCTTTACCACAAGAAATCACCAAAATTGCATCGGGTGGAGAAATATCAAGATTAATGCTAAGTATAAAGTCTGTAATAGCTAACTCAGTTGCTTTACCTGCAATAATATTTGATGAAATTGATACAGGAATATCAGGCGAAATAGCCGATAAAACAGCAAATATAATGCTTAGAATGTCAAAGACAATGCAAGTTATAGACATAACCCACTTACCACAAGTAGCTGCAAAAGCAAACAATCACTTTTTTGTTTATAAAGAAGAAAATGAGAGTGGAACAAATACCCAAATAAGACAGTTAACTAAAGAAGAAAGAATTAACGAAACAGCAAAAATGCTTAGTGGCGAAAAAATTACCGAAGCATCGCTAAAAAATGCAATAGAATTACTTAAATTATGATAAGTTTTTTTTTATATTTGTCTTTTTAAAATACAAAACAAATAAAACACATTCATTATGAAAAAATCAATTTTAATTTTTACTGCAATATTATTTGCAGCATTTGTAGGAAACGCACAAAAAGCATTTCATGACGGCGACGTAGCCTTAAATATAGGTATTGGATTAGG
>JAOZLS010000023.1:15372-17031 GCA_029934705.1 Bacteroidales bacterium
AAAAAGAATTTTGGTTTTTTTGCTGAAGCAGGTTATGGTACTTCTTATTTAAAAGCAGGCATGACGTTTAAATTTTAAATAAATTTTATGATAGCTCATAAAGATAATTATATTTTAATAGAATATTTCAATAATTCATCATTACTGATTGTAACACGGAACACTCAACAATTAAAAAATGATGAAGCATATAAAAGCCTTATTCATATTTGGCGAGAATATATTGAAAAGTTTAAACCTAAATATCAATTAGTTGATTACTCTAATTTTAACCAACTAATTTCGCCAGAAATGCAACTTTGGATAAACGAAAACTTAATATTACCAGCAATAAAATTTGGTCTTTTAAAAAATGCCATAATTGTTAGTAAAGATAAATTTTCGCAAATTTCAATTAATCAAACTATGGATGAAGAAGAAGGTGCCAAAGTTTTTACAAAATATTTTGATAATATTAATGATGCTAAAAAATGGCTTGAAATTTTATAAAATATATTTGAATATACAAAAAGCTGTCTTTAATAATTAAAGGCAGCTTTTTTAAGTACTAGTGCTATTTATTGTCGCTTACGAACTCGTGCAAAACCATACAAATCAACACCTTGCAAATAAGTAGATATACAATTAATTTTACACAGGTACTTTAGGACTATTATATATATTTATCATTCTTTAATGTAAATATGAAGTAATAATAATTTTATATACTTTATTATTTTTATCTTTTATTGGTGTATAATTTTCGAGGAAACTAATATTTATACCTGCAAACACGTAGTTTGACGTTATTTTACCAGCAACACCATCATAAACATTCTTCATAAATAAAATGTATTCCGGTTTTACTAGTTCTGTTTTTGCTACAAAATCAGATATTTTTTTACCTGTTAAATCAATTAATGACATTTTCACTGTTCTTAAAAATAATTTATTTGCCATTACTATTTCGCCTAAACCATTAAGCTCAACAAAACCTACTGAATTGTCCAAGACCTTCATAATAATTTCATTTTCAAGACGTTGTTCTTCAACGTACTTAATACTTTGATCTAATTTATTTTCAGAACGTTGTAGCTGATTCCTAAATTCTTCTTCTATTTTCTTAAATTTGGAATCTTGTAACTCTTCTTTCTCGTTTTTTTCGTTTAAAGTTATTTGAAGTTTATCAATACTTTTCCTACTTTCCTCCTCTTGTATTGCAAGTTTTTCCGATTTTTCTTTGGAATCTTCTAGAAGTTGAGATGTTTTTAAGTTTATTTTAATATTTGCAATTGTTGATGCAATAATTTCACCTGTTTTCTCTACAAACTCTATTTGGTAAGGTTCAAAAACATTGAAAGAAGCTAATTCAAATACTCCATAAATCTCTTCGTTTAATTTTAATGGTACAATTAATAAACTTTTTGGTGCATCTTTTCCTAAGCCAGATGAGATTTGAACATAATCTCTAGGGATGTCTGTCATAAATATAGTATCCTTCTCCAAAACAGATTGTCCTACAAGGTTTTCGCCTAACTGTATTTTTTTATCAATAAATCGCTGTCTATCATAAGCATAAAATGCTGATAATTCGAGAAATACATCGTTTTTATCTTCATTGTTTAAAATATATAGTCCTCCAACTTGCGAGTCTAAATATTTTGTTAATTTACTTATTGT
>JAOZLS010000023.1:17041-23046 GCA_029934705.1 Bacteroidales bacterium
GTTACCGATGTAAAATCTTCGAGTGTTTCGTTATGTTCTCTTATAATTTCGTTAAATTCTGCAATTCCCTGTGCAGCCCAACTTCTTTCTTGGTTTTCTACTCGTCTAATTTCGGCTTCTTTTGATGCTTGAACTAAACTATCACGCATTCGTACTAATGAGTTTCCTAATATATCTTGCTTACTAATAGGTATAAATTCACTATCAAAATTTCCTTTTTCAATATCGCCTGCAAAAGAGGCTTTTTCTCTAAGTCCTTTAATTAAATCATTTAATGCCAAACCCATTTGACCAGTTTCGTCGTTTCCTAGTTTAACGGTTTTTGTTGGTAGTTCACCTGTTCCCATTTGTGCAACAAGCTTTTTAAGGTAGTTTATAGGATTTAATAAAGAACGCCCTAATACAAAACCAATAAAAACAATTATTATAACCAAAAACACTCCCGACAATAAAACTCTTGATCTAAATTCACTAAACGAGCTATCCATCTGACTATTTGTATCAAGTAAACTTCTCTCTTTTTCAAGTGCAATGGTTCTAATTAAAACAACAACAGAGTCGGCTTGCGACATAAGCGAGTTTCCTTCCTGTACTATTGGCGTATATTTTAATTCAAAATAAGGGTCGTCATATTTTTCCCAAATATTTAGTTTTTGCATTATTTCTTTTTCTTGCAGGATAAGATCGTCTGCCAAGTTTAAAGCTTTATATAAACTTTGTTTTTGAGTCTTTTCCCATGAACTCGATAATGAAACTAAATCTTTTTTTAATTCTAAATATGTAGTGTCTGTTATTTGTCTTAATTTGCGTTTTTTAGGAGTGTTGTCATACTGTTCATCTAAAACCCATGATTTTGTAAGATATTTTGATTCTAAAATAGCTAAAGATAACCTGTTTAATTGAGTTAAGGATGGTACAATATTTTTCCCTGAATACTCAGCTATTTTCTCATTCTTAATTAGCATTTGATAAATAATTGCATACGAGCCTAAAACTACAAAGAGACTAATACCAATACCTATGGCTAATTTTACGGATATTTTAAAATTTATTTTTTCTTTCATATTCATTAAGTATAAACTACTTAAAATGTATTGCTAAATTTGAATTTTTACATAAATCATTTTGTAAACAATAGTTGGCAATAACGAATATCAAATATATAAAAAATATTTATTTTGTAAAGTATTTTTGTACTTTTTATTTTTCAATTCCAATTTGCTTAAAGGAAGTACTAACCGAAATACCGTGTTTTTTGATGTTAGCGGTGTTATATTCGTACTTTACTGAACCATTTTCTTTACTGAAAGAAACGCCTGCTCCATTTGATGTTTGGTTACCTTCTTCTGTTACTATTAGGCTACCTTTACCTACTTGAGACAACAAGACTTGGCCCAGTTTACTGGTTTCAGACATCGAAATTATTATTATATGACTTTTGCCTATGTTATTAATATTAACTTTTTGCACAACAATTTTTTGTTCTCCTCTTACTTTTTTATCTTCTGAAAACTCTTCTAATTCTTTTAACAAATCAGATTCTCCTATAAAACTTATAACAAAATTTCCTTTTTGGTAATCGTTAGACCACTGCAAGGTTCTTGTAAAATTATACACAGACATTGCTTGAAATTTAACGTCTTGTGCTAAAGTTATTCCATAAGTAAGTATTATAATTGATAAAAGTATAAATCGCTTCATAATTAATAATTTATTAGTTTTTATTGTGTAGGTTTATTCATTATTCTAAAATAATTAAGTACTATTATAATAACGGTTAATGGCAGTATTAAATTATATATTAATATGTTGATTTTATAAGTTTAAAATACTTATTATATTGTAATATATGTGTGCCATTATTTTCAAAACCATTATGTGTTCCTGTGCGTATAAAATCAAAGTCAAAAACTATTCCGCTTTTGTTCGGATATTTATCATAAGGCGATAAACAAAACTGAAAATGCTTACCATACTGCTTTAATGCTCCTACAAAATAATACATAATATCGTAGCCTTCATAAGAATATAGTGCTGGTTCTGTATTATATGCTTGCCTGTATTTTTTTATAAAACTTTTTACCCGCCAATTTTCATAATTCAAATAAACTGGAGAAGCATAGTGAAATGATAAGTTATGTAAATGCGAAATATTTGTACTTTTGAAATTATCCCAAGAAGGAACTCCCCAAAGTTGAATTTCGTATTTATCTGAGAGTAAATATAATTTATTAATAATTGTTGTTACAAAAACCTCGTTGTTAGTGGGTAATATTACTACATTTTTTAGTCCTAATGACAAAACGCCTTCTAAATTTGCTTTTCCACCTAAATTATAATCTAAATTTTTTATTGTTAAATAGCTCAAATCGGGGTGTGTTGAGTATGATTTTACTAATTTTTTCTTATATACATTAATTAGTTTTTGCTCTTCAACTGTTCCGTTATGAATAAATACTATTGAGGTGTCGTAAAGTTTGCTTAAAAAATCCGAAGTCTTTTTTACTCGCATTTCTTTTGATGGCATTACTTGAAACACAAATGGGTTATTTTTTAAGATAGTATTATTTTGAGATAATGGCGATATTAAATTTATTTTATGCTTGCGTGCAAAAGTTGCTGCTATTGCTACATTATGTGAATATACTGGTCCTATTATTAAGTCGGCAGATATAAGTGTTGGCTTTTTTAATATCTCTTTTACTTTTGCTGTACTATTTTCGGTATCATAAACAGTTAATTTTACTGATATACCCTGTGTTTTAAGTTGATGCAATGCAAGTAACATTCCTTGATACATTTCTAGAAAGATTTCACTATTTTTATACAATAAACTTTTGCCATCTTTTGAAACCAAACCTAAAGTACTATTTTTTTTTAGATATAATGGCAACATTAATACTACATTAAAGCTGTTTGATTTATTATAAGTAAAGCTATTACAAGGTGTTACTCCTAATTGCTCAAAATAATTTGGATCATAAACTAAATCGTTAGAATTAGGCAAATACTCATGAAATAAAGGAAGACGTTCGGAAACGGTATAATTAACTTTTGGTATTTTTAATTGCATACCAACTTTTAGCCCTTTTTTACAACTTGGATTTAGGAGTTTTATTTGATTTATATCTACTCCAAATCTTTGAGAAATAGAGAACAAAGTATTCCCTTGTTCTACAGTATAGTACAAATAATTTGAATCTTGAAAGTCAAAGCTTCCTTTTTTAATATTTGGTATTTTCAAGATTTGCCCTAAAACTAAACCATATTTAGCATTTGGATTGTGCTGTATTATATCTTCAATACTAACTTTATATTTTTTGGATATAGAATATAATGTTTGATGCTCGGCTACTTTATGCCAATAAAATACAGGTTCTCCATTTTGCCCTGCAAATAATACTGGAATGTTAATTTTTTGTCCTACACTTATATTAGTCGAAAAATTTTTGTTTGCTTTATGTATATCTATTTGCGACACATCATAAGCTTTACAAATTGAATATAGTGTATGCCCTGCTTTAACAGTATGAATATAATATTTAACACCGTCGATTTCTTTAACTACATTTGATTTCTCTATTTTTACCTGTGCCGATAAATTCAGAGTTGCTAATAAAACTAGAAATATTACTAGGTATTTTTTCATGAATAAAATTTTATTTATTTATTTTTCCAAAAACAAAAATTACTTTTTTAAATTATTAAAGTCGTAAACTTACAAAATTTACTTGTCTTTATTATGTTATAAAAATAAAATCTATTAATTCGTTATAGTTTACACTTTTTAAGTAGCTAAATATCTTTACTTTAGCACCATAATTATTTACATAAGACAATATATAAATCGTCCCTGGTTTAGGGATTTTTAAATAATGAATAATATCTATATTATCTATTTTTTTTGAATCTACATCAATATAAAATTGGATTTTTATACCATATTGTTCTAGCATTTTTGCTCTTCGCCTACTTACACGCCCTGCCCCCCAAATTACAACATTGGGGTAAAATTTATTCTTCTCTTTTAAAAATTCATCCAAATATTTTGACTTCAGCCTAAAAAAAGAATCTTGAGAATAAATAGCATCTGTTCTTGTTAACCTCTCGTCTGAATCGTACCAGATTAAGAGTTTTTCTGGAAGTTTTGCAAATTTTGCTCCTAGTGATAACCAACGTAAAAAAAGTTCGTAATCTTCTGGGAAATCTCCATATTTATAATGTCCATACTTTTCAAGTGAGCTTTTACGAAACATTATTGATGGATTAATTACTACAAGCTCCGAAAATCTTTTATCCGATATTTGCTTTGGAGTTATTACAGTATTTGTATATTCTACAAATTTATGAAGTCCTAAGTTTTCATATTTTCCCGAATATTTTACGAGAGTTCCTACTGCATCGATTTCGATATTATTTTCTAAAAATTCTATTTGTTTTTCTAATCTTTCGGGCAAACTTTCATCATCAGCATCCATTCTCGCAATAAACTGTCCTTTTGCACATTGCATTCCTTTATTTGAAGCAAAAACTACTCCTTGCTTTTTTTCGTGGATAAGTTTTATTCGATTATCTAATTTTAAATATTTTTGAACTATTTCAATACTTTTATCTGTTGAATTATTATTTACAAGAATAAATTCAAAATTAACATAAGTTTGATTTAATATTGATTTAATTGCCCGTTCTAATGTTTTTTCGGCATTAAAAAATGGTAGAACTACGGATATTTTAATTATTTTGTTCAAATATTTAATATTTTATTTAAAAGATGAGTCCACTCCGAAAAGTCAAACTTTTTGAATTTCAATACTTTTTTATCCCTAGCTACTAAAGGGAAAGTATTGAAACACAGAAAGTTCTAAAAGTCCCCTTTAGGGGATTTAGGGGTAAAATGATTTTTTGGAGTGGACTCAAAGATAAAAAAAAAGCTGTTCGAAATACGAACAGCTATTTTATATATTAGTAATTTCTTACTTACCTAAAAGGATACCAACTGAAATAGAGAAAATCATATTTTCTAAATGTTCGTCATCAGTATATAAACCTGAAGCTTCGAAAGCTTTGTATGCATCGCTTTCAGAGTCGTACATATTAGCTAAACCAATAGTAGCACGAGCTTCAGCAAAAGCATTTAAAGGTCCTAAGCCAAACTGAGCACCTAAACCAGCAGCTATACCAAAGTCAGTTTTTTTATACATAGTATTGTCTCCAAAAAGATCCATATCAGCAAGATCACCTAAAGGTACAGCTACTCCTGCAACTGTATATTCTGTTTCAATATTTCCTTTAATTGCAATTGCAAAATATGGTCCTGCTACTGCATAAAGTGGTCCTAATTTAACTTTTGCTAAAATAGGTATTTCAATATATTCGTAATTAACTTTTGAGTCTGTAATCATATTTCCAGCCTCTACTTCATTAAATATATTAAATCCTTTTTGCGAAAAATTAGCTTCAATTCTAAGTCCTATCATATCAAGACCTAATTCTGTTAAAACGCCAACATTCATTCCTGGAGCCATTTTAGAACCTGGAATTTCTTGAGAAGACATCATTCCTGCGAAGTTTGCTCCTACTTTTGCTCCAAATTTTTGAGCATTTACGCTAAATACCATCATTATGGCTATAGCTAATAAAGATAATTTTTTCATTTTTTTAAAATTTTAGTTAAACATATTCAAATGTAACAATATTTTCTGAAAAACCTATTTTTTTATGTGAAAGAAATCAGAAAACCACCTCTATTCTATGATTATCAACACTATATATTTTTAATTAATATATATATAGCTTAATAAAACGACAGAATAATGTACTATTTTCTAAAAATTGGTAATTATATCAAAATAGTTCTATAATTAAAGCTCAATTTTTATAAAATTGAGTCCACTCCGAAAAATCATTATACCCCTAAATCCCCTGAAGGGGAATCTGAGAACTATCTGGTTTGTAAGGGATTGTAACAAAAAACACAGATCCTTTTCCTTTTACAGATTCTAAAG
>JAOZLS010000189.1 GCA_029934705.1 Bacteroidales bacterium
CTGGTCAAAAATCCTTGGACGATAACCAATATTATGCACATAAATATAATGTAGTCCGAAAAATAATTTTCAAACTTTTTTCAGTTGAATTTAATTCAGATTACGAGGTTTTTAAAACAGTAATTTTACAAAATAATATTGCATTATGGGACAGCCTAAAACTGTGTGTACGAGAAGGAAGCCTAGATGCAAATATAAAAATGGAAGAACCAAATGATATTCGAAAAATGCTTGAAAATCAGCCTAAAATTAAAACTATAATATTTAATGGGAAAGCATCTGAGAAGTTTTATAAGAAATATAACATTTTTTTCAATAATATTTCATATTTTGTAATGCCGTCAACAAGTCCGGCAAATGCACGAATTAATTTTGATCAGAAATATGAGCAATGGTCAATTATTAAACAAATATTAAAAAGTTAATTATGAAATTTGAAGATAAAAAAATAATATTTATGGGAACTCCCGATTTTGCTGTGGAGAGCCTAAAAACAATACATATAAAAGGTTATAATATAGTAGGAGTAATTACTGCACCTGATAAACCAGCTGGAAGAGGGAAGAAAATTTCAAAATCGGCAGTTAAAATTTATGCTGAAAACAATAATCTAAATATTCTTCAACCAACAAATTTAAAATCGCCAGAGTTTTTAGAAACTTTAAGAAATTTACAAGCCGATTTACAAATTGTTGTAGCTTTTAGAATGTTACCAGAGCTAGTTTGGGCAATGCCTCCACTAGGAACTATTAATTTGCACGCCTCACTATTACCCGATTATAGAGGAGCAGCCCCAATAAATTATGCAGTAATAAATGGCGAAAGCAAAACGGGAATAACAACTTTTTTTATTGAAAAAGAAATTGATACAGGCAAAATAATTAAACAAAAAGAAATAGAAATAAAAGAAAATAAAACAGCAGGCGAACTTCACGACGAATTAATGACCGAGGGAGCAGTACTTATGCTTGAAACAATTAACGAGATTTTTTCTAACAATACAAAACCAATTGCACAACTGGACATTTTAAAAGGAAGAAAGGCTAAACTTGCACCAAAAATATTTAAAGATGATTGTAAAATAAATTGGAATACAGATATTAGTCAAATTCATAATTTTATTAGAGGTTTAAGCCCATACCCAGCAGCTTGGACCGAAATTGTTGATAATAACAATTCTATTTTAACAATGAAAATATTAAAAGCCGAAAAGCTTATTGGCAACAACAATAATGAGCCTTTAAAACTACTATCGGATAATAAAACATATATTAAAATTAGCATAAATGGAGGCTTTATAAATATAAAAGAATTACAATTACAAGGAAAGAAGAAAATGGATATAAAATCATTTCTCAACGGTTTTGACATATCAAATTTCAAACTTTTATAAAAAATAATTGCATAGTTTTCGTTTTTGCATGAAAATTGTAATATTTTTAACAAAAATTAATTATCATACAGAAAATTTATTTATGACTTTTTTCAAATATATATATATATTACTATTATTTATGTTGATTTCAGTAACTATTGTGTTTTCACAATCAAAAACTGAAATTGATAGCATGTATGCCGAAACTCTAAAGCTTGCCGACGATACAAATAAGGTAAATTCTTTAAATGAGCTATCGTGGTTTTGCGTAAATAATTCGTATTTATCCGAAGCAAACAAAATTGGAGAAAAGAGTTACGAAATTTCTAAAAAACTAAATTACATTAAAGGAATAGCTTACGCAACCAAAAGTATAGCTGCAACATATTTTTATGGTGGCAACTATGATAAAGCATTAATATTTTATGAAAAAAGCCATAAAGCATTTAACGATATAGGACATAAAAAAGGGATTGCTATTGCTTTTAGAAATTTAGGAAATGTTTATCATCAGCTAGGAAACTATAAAACAGCAATTGAATATTATTTTAAAAGTTTAAAATTAAGAGAAGAAATTAACGACAAAAGAGGTATTTCTGCAGTATATGGTGCTATTGGATTAGTATATATGGAGCAAGGGAAAAAAGAGAGAAAATCTGCCTTAGAATATTTTAACAAAGCACTTGCCATTGATATTGAGTTAAATAATAAAAATGGAATGGCAATGAACTATCTTTATATTGGAAATGTTTATTCTGAAAGATTTATAGAAAAAAAACTTTCTGATATAGCAGATTCTGCACTAATTTATTTTAATAAATGTAAAGAGATAAGTGAAGAAATAGAAAATGTTTATTTATTAGCTATAGTTGAAGAAGCGTTAGGACTAAATTATTTGCAACGAAAAGAATATAACAAAGCTTATGAATACTATGAAAACAGTTTGCGATTAAATATTGAAATGGGAAATAAATTTGGAATGGCAGGTGTTTATAATTCATTGGGGGTTCTTTTTAAAAATCAAAAAAATATAAAAAAAGCGAAACAATATTTTTTAAAATCCTATAATACTGCTCACGAAATACAAGCAACAAACATAGAAAAAGAATCAAGTGGCGAATTATCTTACATTTATTCAAAACTAGGTGAATTTAAAAGTGCTTTTGAATATCAACTTATATCAATAACATTAAAAGATTCACTTCAAAATAAAGAAAACACAAAAAAGCTTACACAGCTTGCAATGCAGTATGAATTTGATAAAAAAGAAAAACTTCAAGAACTTGAAACTCAAAAACGAGAAGTTATTTTTCAGGCAGATATAAAAAGGCAAAAAATGACAACGAACTTTTTCATCGCCTTATTCTCAATTGTGTTTGTATTTGCATTTTTTGTTTATAGAAGTTTTAGAAATAAGAAAAAAGCAAATAAATTATTGCAAGAAAAAAACACTGAAATTAATCAACAAAGAGAAGAAATTGAACAGCAAAGGGATTATGCTGTCGAACAAACAGAGATAATATCAGAACAGCACAAACATATTACCGACAGTATTGTTTATGCCCAAAGAATACAAAATGCAGTTTTACCGCCTAAAGAATATTTAGATAGCTTATTAAAAGAATATTTTATTTTATATAAACCTAGAGACATCGTAAGTGGCGATTATTATTGGGCAACCGAAAAAGATAATAAAATAATTCTTGCAGTAGCAGACTGTACTGGACACGGTGTTCCAGGAGCATTCATGAGCTTACTAGGCACATCTTTTCTAAACGAAATTGTAAATAAATTTGACACATCAGCTGGACAAGAAATTAAAGCATCAAATATATTAGACAGCCTTCGAATTGCCGTAAAAACATCGCTTAGGCAAACGGGTAAAGATACCGAAGCAAAAGATGGTATGGATATGTCGCTTGTTATTATTGATTTTGAAAAAAATATAATGCAATACTCTGGTGCAAACAATCCAATTATTATTATTAGAAACAATGAACTTGTTAAGCATAAAGCCGACAGAATGCCCGTTGGAATACATTATAAAGGCGAAAAAGATTTTACAAATAACATTATAGATATTCAAAAAGGTGATGCTATTTATATGTTCTCCGATGGTTACATTGACCAATTTGGAGGAGCCGCTGGACGCAAATATATGATTAAGCGTTTTAGTAATTTAATACTACAATTATGGCAAAGTCCAATGCCTGAGCAAGAAGAATTATTTGACGATGTTATTGTAAAATGGCAACGCCACGAAAACGACAAAGGCGAAGAATTTAAACAAATTGACGACATTCTTGTTGTCGGATTTAGAGTTTAGATTTGTAATTTACGACCTTCTTAATTTTCCCAATTAAAATATATTCTAATAAAAAACATTTATGAAATTAATTTTCGTAGTTGCTTTAGTAGCACTCTCACAATTTGGTTATAGTCAAAACTTAGATTGCCAAAAATTTAAAACAGGCTATTTTCAAAATATTGACACTGTAAATGGTCATATATTTATTAAAAGAAAAAAGTTTCAAATTGAAAAAGATAAAAATACAGGAATAGAAATAAAGTTGGAAATTACTTGGGTAGATAATTGCACATATAAATTAAGCTGTGTACATCTTTTGTATTTGACGACCTCCCTTAATAATAGAAACATGTGCAACTACGCGTAGTATTCTACTTATTACTACATGTAAAATTAATCATTTATTAAGTTTTTGTAAAACACTAGGTATTTTGTCTTATATTACAATCAAACAGCCATGCAAACGATTGGGTATCAACGAAAATAACTAAGAATAGACTGTTTATATGAAAACAGGACAAAACAGCTTAAGACGCTTAAAAACAGTGTTTTTATCGCACCTACCTTAAATCTTAGTGAATTTTCAAGCAAAAATCAAGAATATATGCTTAGTAATCAGCAAATATATACAAAACAATGCTAAAAAGGAACTCCACATAAGCATCCAATGAACCATTATGATTTGTTTCTTATTATTATATACAGCAATCGGCAACTATTCATAGCACCACCGTTGTGTGCAAGCAGAGAACTGAAAACAAAGTGTAATAATGAATAAAGAAAGACCAACTTTAGACAGCAAAATTAACATTAAAGATTTTGAGGATTTTTATTGGCTAAAAGTGGAATTAGTGAAATTTTGTAGAGAAAATGCAATTAGAAGTGTAGGCGGAAAAATTGAAATATCTAACAGAATTATTTAATATCTTGAAACAGGAAAAATTCCAAGAACAAAAACTCAAAAAAAGGAAAAATTGCCAAAAGCAATTCATCCAATAACAAAAGAAACTGTAATCGGGATTAAATACAGGAGTTATAAAGAAAAGAAAGAGTTTTTTCAATCAGTTATCGGAAAACAATTTCACTTTACGGTTCATTTATTAGATTTTTTTAAACAAAATACAGGAAAAAAAAACATATTCTGATTTTATAAACGAGTGGTATAAAGAACAAGAATTGAATAAAGATCCAAATTTTGTGAAAGAAATCGCACCGCAATTTGAATACAATACTTATATTCGAGATTTCTTGAAAGACAACCCAAATAAATCTAAAAAAGAAGCAATTGAAAATTGGAAAATTAAAAGAGCGAAACGAGGAAATAATAAATACTCTAAACAGGATTTAATATGAACATAAATAAGCAAGAAATTTTAGAAAACATTTGTTATACAGAACTTGTTTACGGAAGAATAAATAAAAAATTAAATATCAACTTATCAAAAAAACAAATTAAAGTATATCTATTTAACATTTTGAAAGAAACTGATAAAACATTCTTTACAAAAATCGGAAAGAACTTTTATGTTGAGAATACTGAAAATAACATTAGGATAACGATAAATTCTAATACTTTTAGGGTTATAACGGTTGATAAAATTGAGAAGAAATGAATAAAAGCAAGCACACAACAAATGCTAAAATTCATTTTGGCTTTGTTTCTCGTGCGGGTATGAGTGCGGTTTTTAGCTCCACAAAATCATCTGATTTTGTTTATTTTGACGGGTCAGAATATTTTGTTAATTTTACACTAATGAAACGAATTGCAAACTTAATCCAAAACGACTATTAGCACAGTCGTTGTAGGGCATTTAAAGAAACCGAACACCAAACATAAAAAAGGAAATTAAATGAAAATAATTTTAGGAACATTTATGATTTTATTAGTAACAGTAAGTTGCAATAACTCATCTTCACAAGAAAATAATGACAAACTTTCGGACTGGGCATTAAAAAACTCACAAAAAATCGAGACACTTGAAGTAACGGAAAAGCAAGACGATTTAAATTTATTAAAACAAATTGTTGGAAAAGCAGAAGTTGTTTGTCTTGGTGAAAGTCGCCACGATATTCACGAACAATTTCAATTGAAACATCGTTTTATTAAATATCTCGTTGAAGAAATGAATTTTACTACATTTGTTTTAGAAGCTAGTTTACCTTATTCAAATAAAATCAATGACTATGTTCTTAATGGAAACGGTAATATTGATGAACTTATGGCAGATATGCCTGGGTGGTTTTTGTGGGACACCCAAGAAATGACGAAAATATTAAATTGGTTAAGAGAATTTAATCAAAATCCTAAAAACGAAAAGAAAGTAAATTTTTATGGAATTGATATTGTTGCACCAAATAATGCACTTGACCAGATATTTGAATACTTACAAAAAGTTGATAAGTCATATTATAAACAAATCCAAAGTAGAAATTTTGCACGAAATATAATTGAAGACAATCAATGGCAAACATCTTTGCAACACTATTCAGAACTTTTAGAAGAAGAAAAACAAATTTTGATAAATAACTACAATAATTTATTTCAACATATAAAAGAAAATGAAAGACAATATATTGATAACTCAACTGAAAGTGAATACAACTGGATTATAAAACTCTCTTATTCTGCAAATGAAGCGAACAAAATGTTTACAGAAAAAGACAGATTGAAAATGGGATTAATTCGAGATAATGCAATGGCAAATATTGCTTTATGGATAAAAGAGAGAAATGAAAAATTAATTATTTGGGCTCATAATGTTCATATAGCCAAGTCAGAATTTACAATGAATATGTTTCTCGAAAACCCAATTCAAGGAATGGGATATGTTTTAAATCAAGAGCTTAAAGATAAAATGATTTCTATTGGTGCTTCATTTAATCAAGGACTATTTCAAAATGAAGGTATAACTTTTGAGCCTGCCAAAGAAAACACTATTGATGGAACTCTGGCAAAAATAAAAATGAAATATTTTCTACTTGACCTAAAAGGAAAATCAGAAAATGAAGAAGTTAAAAAGTGGTTGAATTCGGAAAACTTAATTCGTGCACAAGGTTTTGAAATGACTTGTATCCCTGTAAAATCATTTGATGCTGTTTATTTTATTGATAACATTTCAAAGGTTAATTATAATTCGACAGCACTTGAAAAATTCAGAAATTAGAAAAGAGAAAATATGGATAATGTAGTATATCTTGATTACAAGGCAAAAGAACTTGAAAATTTAAAAAGTGGTCAGAAAACAATGATTATTCGTGGTGCTATGGGACGAAAATTACCTTATGGTCGAGTCAATAAATCTGATGTTTTGTATTTCATCGAAAATAAGGGAGACGGACTTGTAAAAGGAAAAGCAATTGTAGAAGAAGTATTTAATTCCGAGAAATTAACAAAAGAACAATCAATTGAAATCGTTGAAAAATATCAAGACAAACTATTTTTAAACAAAGGACTTGAAAAAAGATTTGCAGGGAAAAGATATTTGGTTTTAATCACAATTAAGGATTTCAAAGAACTTGAACCTTTTAAAATTGACAGGTGTGATTATGGAAATATGGACGATTGGTTACCTGTTGAAAATATTGAAAAAGTGAAAATAAGTGAATAAAAACGCCCTACAATGTATATAGTTGATGACTATAATGTGCTAATATTAAGTGTACTACATTGAATAAGATTTGCTAAACTGAAAGTTTTGTGCTTTGAAATCCGCCACTAACCATATACTAACCGTTGCCTGCGAAATTAAATAGTTGAATTATTTACATGAAGTATTTTATTTATACAAAAAAAAAAATAATTCTATGATAATTAAGAGATTAAGATGTTGATCAAAATTTATAAACCAAAAGATTTAGTTCTGAAAAAACTAATAGAATGCTTTTATATTTGTTTTCGCGATGAAAATGATAGTCCTAAATCTTATTTAACTTTTCCTACAAGCAATTGCTCTATAGCTGTATTTGTTAACTCAGATGTAATTAATTTAGAAAATAGAATTCAAGTTAAATATAATAAAAATAATAAAAATAATAACTTTCATTCATATCTAACATCAAAATTTACAAACCTTAAACTTATCCAATATCAAGGGAAGGCAAAAGAAATAAACATTTATTTTAAACCAC
>JAOZLS010000190.1 GCA_029934705.1 Bacteroidales bacterium
AGCTAATAACTGAAAGCAAAAGCAAAATAATTAAGCTATGTCAAAAACTGAATTTACTTTTAAATCGTCCGAAGGAGTTGATGTTGTTACATATAAACACAGCCCCGAAAATGCACCTAAAGCAATAGTTGTAATAGTTCACGGAATGGCTGAGCATGCACAACGTTATGATAAATTTGCAGAATATCTTAATTCTCAAGATTTTGTAGTTTATGCACATGACCAACTTGGACATGGAAAAACAGCAGGTACAGTAGAAAAACTCGGTTTCTTCTCAGAAAATGATGGTTGGCAAAAAGTTGTAGATGATTTAGGTACATTAGTAAATTTAGCAAAAAAAGAAAATGCTGGACTTAAAACTTTTGTTTTAGGGCATAGTATGGGGTCATTTATCACACGCACCTATATTACACAGCATTCCAAAGATATAAATGGAGTAATACTCTCGGGTACAGCAGGTAGTGCTGGCTTATTAGGTAAAATAGGAATTGGTCTAACAGCATTAATAAGTTCTTTTACAGGAAAACGCAGTTTAAGTCCTTTTCTAAACAGCATGTCGTTTGGTACTTTTAATAACGAATTTAAGCCCGGACGCACCGATTTTGATTGGCTAAGTAGTGTTGAGGCTAATGTTGATAAATATATTGCAGATCCGTTCTGTGGCACTGTTTTTTCAATAGGATTTTTCAATAATTTAACAAAGGCTTTAGAGTTTGTTAATAAACCAATAAATGCCGAAAAAATATCAAAGGAATTACCAATATATTTATTCTCGGGAGGAAAAGACCCAGTAAGTAAAAATGCGGCACAAATACCTACAGTTGCTAAAATGTACAAAAATGCAGGAATAAAAGAAGTCTCAACAAAAATTTATCCCGACGGAAGACACGAAATGCTTAATGAAGTAAATTATGAAGAAGTTTATAGCGATGTAGTTGAGTGGATGAAAAGGAATGTTTAAATAATTAAGGTTTTGATTATCAGTAGTTTGTTTTATGAAGTTATTTTTTAAATCGTATTTGTAAGTTTAATTTAATCATTTGGTTCTCTTTAGTTGTATAAATCTGACCAAAATCGTGTCTTTTTGTGCTTGCTGTTTCTAGTTTAGTATTACGAAACAAATAATTTTCAAACTCATTTTTATTATATAAGTGATAAGCTAATATGTTACCATCGTCTTTTACAACTAGATAGCCACCAGTTGCATCATATTTTCCTGTCCAAACTTTTGCAGGCATTAAACCTAACGCAATGTCTGTTAGCATGTGTTTTATCTTATATTCGTAAAAATTATGTTGAAAACTAAAATCATAATTCATTGGATTTAAGTTTTTTATTTGCTCTGTAAGTTCTGCAATTGAAGTTGTTTTTGAAGAGAAAAATAATTTTATTATATGAGCAGTTATTTCAGGTAAGTAGCTGTCAATTAGTATTAAATTATTACTAAATATTGATTTCTCCGTTTCTGCAAATTCTAAAGTAACTCCTAAACTTGTTAACTTTTTAAATTTATCAATAAATTTTTTAGTCTGGTTGATTTCTTCTACTTGATCTATATCCAAGTTTTTAGATAATTTAAAGATAAAGTTTGTAGCTTTACTTGCATTTAACAAAGTTGAAGGACTACCTAGTTGCGATTTTATGCTAAATCCTAGTTCTGGTTGAGTATTTGTTTTTAAATCGTGAATTACAACTCTAATATCCGTTTTGACAGATGATTTAGCTTTCAGAGTTTTACATTTTATTTGTCTTAAAAACTCTTCAATTTCAGGAATATTAAAAGCTCCTTTTCTTGAACTTTTAATGTTTTCTAAAAGAATTTCTGTTTGTTCTTTAAATTGTTTTATAGGTATTTCAAACTTTTCATTATCACCTGAAATAATTATAATATTTTGATTAATAAGATATTCGAAATTTCCTTCTGTTTCAGCTCTTAGTATTCTAATTATAGGATAAATAAGGTTTTGAATTTTATTCAAATCTGCATTACCTGAATAGAGGTTGCCCTCACTTAGTAACTTTAAAAGAGTATAAATTTCACTCCATTCGCCTTTATTTCCTTTTAGCATTTTTCTTTATTTTATCGGTTAAAATTTTAGCTGTTGCCTGAATAGCAGGAATTGCAACAGAATTGCCAAATTGTTTATATGCTTGTGCGTCAGAGACTTTTATTAGATAGTTGTCTGGAAAACCCTGTAATCGTGCCCATTCTCTGGGTGTCATTCTTCTCCAGTAGTCTTTATTTACTTTTCCTCGTATTTTTGTTACAGGTGTAAAATCCGTTAAACGACAATCTATTACAATATTTCTTTCTCTGCCCATTCCACCTACAACAATTGCATTTGAGCATTCGTCATCGTTAATTATAGCATAACCAAATCCATTGCCTTTTTCAGCATGTCTCTGTTTATGATTTATCAATGTGTTTTGGTAAGTGTTGGATAGATAGTATTTTACTGACACCTTTATTTCTTCTTTTATATCGGCAAATGTTTTATTTTTATTTGTTGGGCTCGGATATTCAAATTCAGTAATATTTTGGTCTTTTCTAAAACCAATAATAAAAATACGCTCTCTATTTTGTGGAACTCCAAAATCTTTTGCATTCATAACTTTTGGTTCAGGAACAAAATAGTTTAAATCTTCTCGTAATGTTCGCAAAATTGTTTTTAAAGTTCGTCCTTTATCATGACTTCGTAGTCCTTTAACATTTTCAAGAAAAAATGCTTTTGGTCTTTTTTCTTTTAATATTCTAGCGATGTCAAAAAACAAAGTACCCCTTGTTTCATCTTCAAATCCTTTCCTTTTTCCTGCAATTGAAAAAGCTTGACAAGGAAACCCTGCACATAAAACATCATGCTCAGGAATGTCTTTTTCGTTAATTTTTGTTATATCTCCAAATGGAACTTCTCCAAAATTTAACTCATAGGTTTTTTTAGCATACCTATCTATTTCAGAGGAGAAAACACATTTTCCACCTAAGTTTTGCATAGCAATTCTAAATCCTCCAATTCCTGCAAATAGATCAATAAATGTAAAGTCCTTTTTTTTAGGTTCAGGAAAAGGAATATCAAATTTTAATTCAAGCTTTAAGTATTCTTGAAGTGGTTCTTCTATAATGTTCTCTAAAAAAGTAGTAGCTTCTTTTTTATAATATTTAGAAATTTTATTTGCCTTATTATGCAAATAATGAGTGAAATATGCTGCGCCTTCACTTATATTTTTTAATGTGTCAATTTTTAATTCTTCTTTTATTTTGCTGTAATTTTTCATTTATCGAATATTAAACTTTGACCACAAAGGTCTAATTTTTTTATAATTAATATAGGTTTTTCTGTTTTTTTATAGTAGAGGAGAATAATAAAAAGAATAATAACCTACATATCCACGTTTAAAACAGTTTTCTTCTACATAAAAAAAGAAGAAAAACCAACAATAAAACCAACAAGAAAACCAGTATATATTTGAAATGGGTTATGTGAGTTTTCTTTTAGTCGTGCAAAAGCTGAAAGACCTAATATAGTTATAAGAATTATTAGAACAATAGAACTACCTGTATTAGAATTATAGAAAAAAACAAGTAAATATCCTACAATGGAGCCTGTTCCTATTGTGTGTGCACTTATTTTATATCCAAGATTTATAAAAAATGCAGCAGTTACCGCTATTGCCGAAACTAATATAAGACTAACAATTGGATCGGGCATTTTGTATGGGAATAATTGAAAAATAATATATGTTGACACATAAAAGGCCGAAGTAATAGCTAAAGGAAGTTTTCTTTCGTTTGCCGAGTTCATATTTAAGTTTTTTATTGCTCCAATATTATATAAAACAAGCAATGCTAAAGCTGGAGCAATAAAAGTTAATATGAAAAATATAACAACCATTGCTCGTTTAAAAACAAAAGGAAAAACTTGCAAATAAGTAGGCAATAAAAAAATGAAAATTATTGTGTATGTAGGCAATAATAATGGATGCAGAATATATGAAAGTATTTTTGCTGTGAATTTTTCCATGCTTGTATCTATATTTATTTAAGTTTAAAATTTACCAAAGAAAACATCAATATTAAAAAATACTCCATTAGGGAAATTTTCTTTATCATCAACAATCATTAGGTCGTAGTCATGTCCTCCTTCATTTACTAAAGCCTGTGATTTAAACTCTAAGCCAAAAAATGATAAAAAAGCATATTCGTCTGAAACAGAGGTGATAATTAAAGCATTCTCGGCTGTAGCTCCAGTTCCTGTTTTCCAAATACTGTGCAAAAAACCAGTGTATAAATAATAATATTTATAGAAGTTTTCGTAATCACCTAAGTTGTAATACGATGCAAGGATATAGTCGTAGGCAGGAAAATATGTTAAGTTTTTTTCTAATACATCTTTTGCTTCTTTAATACATTCTTCAAACATTCCTTCAGCATATCTATCTTTAAAAGAAGTGTTTAGTGTACTTTTAGAATAGCCCGTAGTACCTTTTTGTTTCGAGTTTCCATAATAGAGCATAAATAATTCATCAAAACCCATTTTTAAAGGAGTTGCTTTAAATGTTTTTAGTAATTTTTTGTAGTTATAGTCGCTTTTTTTAGATTTTATTTTTTTATCAAGTGCTTTAAAATTATCTTGATTAATATTTTTAAATTTTGTGTCTATAAATGTTATTTTAGTGTTTATATTTAACTCTGCTAAAGCTTTGTAGTAGTAGCTAGAGTAATAATCTTCTTTGTATTTTATTGCTAAATCCATATATTTATAGGATTCTTCAAAATTATCTAAGGAGTTATAATTTAAACCAGCATCATAATAAAACACATAATTTTCAGGATAATGTTTTATACCAACTTGGCAATATTCTATACTTTTTTCAAAATCTAAAGCATACATATATGCTGTAACTATAATGTATATAGCGGAATAGTTAGTTGAATCTATTTCTAATATTTCATGCCCTACTTTAATAGCTTGGTCTGTTTTTTCGTTATACAAATGAGCTTCTGCAATAATTTCCTTAAAAGGTACGTAGTTTATAAATTTATTTAAAGCTTTTTCCGATGTTTTTATTGCATCGTCAAACTTTCCAAATTCAAGTTCTACTTGTGCTTTTAGTAAATAAGTACTTGTGTCATTTTCATCGGTTTTACAAGCCACCTCTGCATAATATAGAGCAGAGTCAATATTTACATAATCATAAGCATATATTAGTGTAATATTATAAGGATTAAGTACATTGGTTTTGTCTAAATTATATGCTTTATTGTAGTAGTACAAAGAAGAATCATTTTGCTTTTGCTCGTTAAAAATATATGCTTTTATCGAATAAAAAATTGAACTGTCGGGCATATTTTTAATACCAACACTTAATATTTGTAGTGCATCTTCTGGTCTGTTTTGTTTTGTATATAAGCCTGATAGATTAATAATTGCAGCACTATATTTGGGGTTTAATTCTATTGCTCTATTAAAATCTGAAATGGCTAAGTCTGTTAAACTAAGTTTATTATAACAATTAGCTCTTCTGTTATAAGCCGAGTCATTTTTATTATCAATGTTAATAATTTCGGTATATAATTTTTTTGATTCATTATATTGTTCTGCATCAAATAAAGAATCAGCTTTAAGGTGAAGCTCATCAATGTTTTGAGCAAAAGAATTGATATTTATTAAGAAAATGCTTATAAAAGATATTATTACAACTTTTGTAAAAAAATTCATAAATGGATATTTTGGTTATATTAATATTTTATTTTTTATTGAAAATATACTACATTAAAAAAGCTGCAATTTGTAAATAATCTTTTATAACTTCGGAGTTTTAAATTATAGTTCTTTTCTTAAACGAGCTACTAAAATACCTAATTGCTCTCTATATTTGGCAACAGTTCTTCTAGCAATAAGATAGCCTTTTTCTTGAAGAATTTTAGCTAATTTTTCATCAGTTAATGGCTTCTTTTTATTTTCATTTTCAATACATTCATTTAAAATATGTTTTATTTCGCGTGTCGAAACTTGTGCACCATCTTCTGTTTCCATTCCTTCCGAGAAAAAATATTTAAGAGGAAAAATACCAAAGTGAGTTTGTATATATTTACTGTTAGCAACCCTTGAAATAGTAGAAATATCAAGTCCTGTAATGTCAGAAATGTCTTTAAGAATCATAGGTCGCATTTTTGTTTCGTCGCCATCCCAAAAATATTCTTTTTGATAATTTACAATAGAACTCATTGTATGCAAAAGAGTATTTTGACGTTGTTTTAGTGCATCAATAAACCATTTTGCAGCATCTAATTTTTGTTTTACAAAGGTAACAGCATTTTTTTCGTCGCTTGTTTTTTTCTTCTTTTTGTAACCTTGTAGTAAATTTGAATATGTTTTGCTAATACGCAAATCTGGAACATTACGCTGATTAAGGCTTATTACAGGGTCTCCGTCAACTATTTCTAAAATAAAATCGGGGTTAATATGTTGAGCTGTTTTGTTCAAATCCCCTGCAAATACACTGCCTGGCTTTGGGTTTAGTTTTAATATTTCTTCAACAATTAGTTTTAAGTAATTATTATCAATATCTAGCTTTTGAGTTATTTTGTTATAATGTTTTTTAGAAAATTCTTCAAAAAAGTCATTTAAAACACTATAAACTGATTTCAATAATATATTATACTCATCATTATCACTATTTTCTGTTTTTCGGGCTACCTGCAGTAATAAACATTCTTGTAAATCTCTTGCACCTATTCCTGGAGGATCTAATGTTTGTACTTCTGATAAAGCATCTTCTAGTAATTTATCTTCGGTCATAATATTTAGCGAAAATGCCAAATCATCTACAATAGATTCTATATCGCGACGTAAATAACCTGCTTCGTCTAGGCTTCCTATTAAATATACCGCTAAAGCCTTTGTTTCTGTCGTTAAATCTTTTAACGATAGTTGGTCTAAAAGATATTCTTGTAGTGAAAAACCTTCGGAATAAGGCATGTCAACTTTTTTGTCGTCTTTAGAATAATTATTTACATGAAGCCTATAATCTGGAGTATCTTCATCGTTTATATAGTCATCTACAGAGAACTCGTCGTCATATTCCGACTCTGGTTCTTCATTTTCTGTCTCGTTTTCTTCTTTTTCTTTTCCTTCTTCTAAAACCGGATTTTCTTCAATTTCTTTTTTTATTCGCTGCTCTAATTGAAGTGTAGGTAGCTCCAACAGCTTGATTAACTGTATTTGTTGCGGCGATAACTTTTGCAACATTTTTTGTTGAAGCCTTTGATTTAACATAATATTATTTGAAATTTTAGTTAAGAAAAAATAGAAAAATGTTTAGTACAAACATAAATTAAATTACTAAATTATACAACTGTAATTTTTGTTAATATATTTGTTGCTTAACATATACCGGAATGCTCTTATAATTCATTATAAAAATTACAATTATTATAGTAATTTCGTATAAACTTTATTTACGTGAAAAAAATATTTTTGTTACCTATATTTATAATTTTAGCTCATTCTTTATTTTCGCAGTGCGAAGTAAAAAATACAATATTTAAAAAGGGTGAAAGTCTTTCATACAACGTATATTATAAACTAGGTTTTGTTTGGGTAAAAGCGGCAACTGTTAAATTTGAAGTTTTAAATGATAAAACAACAGATAGTTTTCATTTCCAGGGATTTGGGAAAACATTAAATTCCTATAAATGGCTTTATAATGTTTCGGACAAATACCAATCTTTTGCCGATACGCTTAGTTTAAAGCCACTGTTTTTTTCAAAAGAAAAGCATGAAAATAGTTATACTTCAAATGT
>JAOZLS010000191.1 GCA_029934705.1 Bacteroidales bacterium
GGTAAAAAAGCTTTAAAAATCAGATAGTTCGACTTTTCGGAGTAGTCTCAAATATAGTTTAATCTTGAAAATTGTATATTGAGTGTTGAGTATTTTTTTTTATAAAAAGTTAAAATGCGACTTAAATGAGTAAACCTAATTATTTTAATATAAATATAGCCCACTACATAAAACCCTGAAAATCCCATTTAGTATAATTCAGTGGTAAAGCAACTTTTGGGAGTGGACTCATATATATAATGGTACAATTATTTAATTAATTGTACCATTTGTTTCTTCAGAAACAACCCTTTTGGGTTGTAAAAAACAGCCCCTTTATATTTAAAATTCCATTATTTCAGACCTTTCTTTAGTTTTTTATCTGCCGTATATTTGTATAGAACTAATCTTAAAATACAAATTTACTATGGCTTATCTTAAAATTATAATTGCAGATGATAATGAAAACTTCCGCAAAGCAGTAAAAGATTTTCTAGCAAACGAGTTCTCTATAAACACAATATGTGAAGCAGAAAACGGAGAAGAACTACTTAAATGTGATAATATAGATGAAGCAGACATTATTCTAATGGATATTAATATGCCTAAACTGGATGGTATTGCCACAACTAAAAAAATTCTAGCTAAAAATTCTCATCTAAAAATAATAGCTGTAACCATGCACACTGAAAAAACATACCTAACACAACTTATTGAAGCAGGTTTTAAAGGTTGTATATTCAAAAATAATCTATTTGATGAAATTACTCAAGCTATAAAAACTGTTTTAAATAATAAATATCATTTCCCAGAAGACATAATACTTAGATAAAAGAATACTCCTAAAATTATTTTTTAAAATAATAAAACAAACATATACAACACATGAAAAAAACTATACTTGTAATCGACGATTTTGAAACCTCTGCATTTGTATTAGCTTCAACTCTAAAAACAAAAGGCTTTGGCGTTATAAAAGCAAACTCGGGCGAAGAGGCAATTAAAGCACTTAACGGACAGCAAATTGATTTAGTAATAAGCGACTACAATATGCCAAATATGAACGGACTGGACTTTGTAGAGAAACTAAAAACTATTGAAGCCTACCAAAGGACACCAATATTTATTTTATCTACAGAAACAAGCCGAGACGTAAAAAACAGAGCAAAAAACATAGGTGTTACAGTTTGGATTAAAAAACCATTTAAAGTACACCAACTTTTAGGATTAATAGATAGAATTTTATAAGTCTATGAGACCTTCCTCTCCCAGCTCTAAACATTTCACATACAAAACACCCATAAATTAATATCAAACTCAAAATATTATGGATTTATCCAGTTTTAAAATAAAATTTATAGAAGAAGCTTCAATTCTTTTAATAAACCTTGAAAAAGATTTATTAACACTCGAGAAAGAACCTGAAAACATGAAAATTATTGAAGATGTTTTTAGAGTAATGCACACGCTTAAAGGAGTTAGTAGCATGTATGGCTATGATAACATCGGAGACTTAACACACAAGCTTGAAAATATATACGAATTAATTCGTGAAGGTAATTTTATAATTACTGCACAAATTATTGACACAACTCTTTTTACATGCGACCACATAAAAAGATTACTTGAAGATGAAGCTTTTTCAAATCCAAAAAACATCAAAAATCATGAAAAAGTTGAAAACAAAATAAAAGAAATTCTTGCAAAAGCAGGAATAAAAGAAAAAAAGAGACTTAAAAAGAAGAAACAAGTTGAAGGGCAAACTTCTACTTACAACATAATTTTTTATCCTGACGAAAGTATAATAACAAGGAATATTAATCTTATAGCACAATTTAAAGAATTATTTTCACTTGGTACATATCAAATAGTTCATTCGCAATTTACCAAAGCTTATGATCATTGGAGTATATTTTTAGTAACCGAAAAAACACTTGAAGACATTGAAGATGCACTGTTTTTTATTTTAGACGACTGTAAAATTAATAGAATTGCCGATTTTGATGTCTTTAATGAAGAACAACTTGAAGAAAACAGCCAATTATTTAATAATATTAATACGTCAAACAAAAATGCCGAAAATTCAAGTGCTACTGAAAAATCAAGCGATAATGAACTTTTAGTAACAACAGATATTGAAATAGGAAAACACAAAACAAGTCGCATAGCTGTAGATTCGGAAAAACTAGATAAATTAATGTTTTTAGTAAGCGAGCTAATTACAACAAACTCTCAGCTACTTTTAACAACAAATTCTAAAACTTATGACCCAATAAAAGAATACCTTAACAAATTAAATTACCTATCAAATGAATTTAGAAGTAATGCCATTGAAATCCGCCTTGTTCCTGTTGAGGATATGGCTCTTAGCTTTCAAAGGCTTATTCGCGATTTATCAAAACATTTAGATAAAAAAATTGAATTTGTAACCCAAGGCACAAATACAGAGCTTGATAAAAACACAATTGACCTACTTGCAGAACCATTAATGCACATTATACGAAACTGTATAGACCACGGAATACAAACCCCTGAAGTAAGAATCGAAAACGGTAAAGAACCCACAGGAATTATAAAACTTGTTGCTTTCCATTCTGGTAACAATATTTTTATTCAAATACAAGACGATGGAATGGGTATTGACACGGATGTTATACATAAAAAGGCTATAGAAAAAGGCTTTTTAAAAGAAGACGAAATTGTTAGTCAAAAACAATTATTCGATTTAATGTTTATGCCTGGTTTTTCAACAGCACAAAATCTTACCGAAATATCAGGAAGAGGTGTAGGACTTGATGTAGTAAAACAAAACATTACAGAACTACGTGGCGAAATAGAAGTTAACTCCGAAATAGGATTAGGAACATCATTTACAATTAAACTTCAACAATCAATTGCCATTATGGACACAATGTTGTTTAGCGTAGGCGATATGTCATTCCTTGTTCCCATGGAAGATATAGAACTTTGTACCGCCTATGAAACAGAATATATAAAAGAACGAAGCCTAACAAACCTAATTCCTTATAAAGAGCAATTAATTCCGTTTGTTGATTTGCACAAAGAATTTAACCTTAAAAACAAATACCCTAAAAGGTTAGAAACTATAATAATAAGTAAAAACGAAAAATATTTTGCGATAGTTGCCGAAAGAATAATAGGAGAACATCAAGCTGTATTAAAAAACATTGCTAAAGAATACGAAGAATTAGATTTTTTATCAGGAGCAAGTGTTCTTGCCGATGGAAAAATAGCAATGTTGCTGGATAATGGAATGCTATATACACGAGTTAAAAATTTAGTAAAAAACTAAACAAATACATAATATCATGGATAAATCAAAAAAGAAAAAAGAAATTAATTCATTTATTATTTTTAGAATGTTAAATGAAAGTTTTGCAATTAATGTAAGTAAAGTACTAAACATACTTGAAATGCAAAAGATAACAACAGTACCGGAGGCACCATCTTATATGATAGGGGTTATTAATTTAAGGGGCGAAGTGCTTCCGGTTATTGACAGCCATATAAAATTTGGCATAGACCCACTAGTAGTAACATATCAAACTTGTATTTTAGTTTTAGATATAGTTTCGAGCAATGACATTACAACAAAGTTAGGACTAATGGTTGATTTTGTTGATGAAGTTATTGAAATAAAACCAGAAACAATACTACCACCTCCAGGAATTGGCGAAACATACCAATCAAAATACATAACAGGTATGTACCAAAAAGAAAACAAAGATTTCATTATGATGCTTGATATTGATAAACTTCTAACAATTAATGAAATAATTAAACTAAAAGAAAGTAATATAGATGAAGATAATAAAGAAGAAAACACAAAAGAAGTAATAAACTAATTTACGGTATGTGGAGTACAATAAATTTTATTAATAATTAGAAAAAAAAGAATTATGAAAAATCTAAAAATATCTACAAAATTAACAATTATGGTTACAATTTTAGCCATAATAATAGGAGCATTAAGTTTGTTAAGTATTACAAACTTAGCAACGGTTCAAGCCGGAGTAGAAACCATGTATGCCGACAGGGTAATACCGTTAGAGCAGTTAAAAAATGTATCTGATGCTTATGCTGTGTATGTTATTGATGCAATGCACAAAGAAGAAGCAGGAGCATTATCCATAAGCCAAGCATTAAGCGAAATGGATAAAGCAAAAAGAATTATTGATGAAAATTGGACAGCTTATTTGGCAACAGAAATTGATGGCGAAGAATTGCGACTTGCAAACGAAGCTAAAAGTTTAAAAATAGAGGCAGATAAAGCATTTAATGAGTTATATCGCTTATGTGGGCTCCAAAATGATAGCTTATCATACGCAAACCATGATAAATATATTGCATCTGAAATGTACCAAAAAATAGACCCGTTTACACATAAGTTATCAGAACTTACTGCGATGCAATTAGTCATTTCAAAAGAAATTGAGGAAAACGCAGAGAAAATATATGCCGAAAGTTCAAGAAACGCTATAATATTTATGATAGTAGGTTTACTCATAGGGGTTATTTTTGCTATATTTATTATAATAGGAATAAAAGCTTCATTAAAAAAAGCAAATTATGCACTAACAAAACTGTCAAAAGGGGAAATTAATTACGAGATTGAAATTGACAGTAAAGACGAAATTGGAGTCATGCTAATTAACTTAAAGAAAACATTTGATAGACTACAAGGCATTATGCAAGGAATAAATCAAGGAGCCAATCAAATTTCATCAGCAAGTAACGAACTAAGTTCCTCATCTCAAGAAATGTCGCAAGGTTCAAACGAAACAGCATCTACAGCCGAAGAAGTTTCTTCAACTATGGAGCAAATGCAAGCTAATATTGAGCAAAATGCTCAAAATGCAAAAACAACAGAAGATATATCAGCAAAAGCAGCTACAGATATAGAAACAGGAAGTAAAGCTGTAATTGAAACGGTTAATTCCATGAAAATTATTGCTGAAAAAATTACAATAATAAATGAAATTGCTTTTCAAACAAATATACTTGCTTTAAATGCAGCGGTAGAAGCAGCTCGTGCTGGTGATGAAGGAAAAGGCTTTGCAGTAGTAGCTGGCGAAGTTAAAAGTTTAGCCGAAAGAAGTAGAGATGCAGCCGAAGAAATTGACAAAATTGCTGCAAATAGTGTAGCAGTAGCCGAAAACTCAGGAAACATGCTTTCTGCAATTGTTCCCGACATAATAAAAACAGCACAATTAGTTAAAGAAATTTCAGTTTCAAGTGCCGAGCAAAATTTAAGTGCAACGCAAGTAGCAAATGCCATTGACCAACTAAACAGAGTTACTCAGCAGTCTTCAGCAGTTTCAGAGGAGGTTGCATCAAGTGCCGAAGAACTCTCAAGTCAAGCAGAACATTTAAAAACGGCAATTAGCTTTTTTAATATTAATAACAATAGTTCATATACTCAAACATATCAGAATAAAACAGCCCAGCCAACAATTAAGGATATTACAGATACTGGTTACACAATGAATTTGTCTAAAAACCCTAATGATAGCGAATTTGAAAAATATTAATATATAATAAAAGCTTATAAAAACAACACCCTCAGGGTTTATATTAATTAATTGATACGCTAAACAATTATGATTGTAAACTTTTGCAAACATTAAAACCATGAGGTTTTTTAACATAACTTATGAACAAATACTAACTATTAAAAATATAATTATGAATTGGAAAAATTTAAAACTAAGAACAAAGCTTTTTTTAGCATTCGGACTAATACTAGGCTTTTTAGCAATAACAGCAATTTGGGCAACATCAGGAATATCAAATATTATTGATAATGGCGAAGAGGTTATTGCAGGAAATAAACTCCGTAATGAAATTACCTTACGTAACCTTGATCATGTAAAATGGGTTAATGAAGTAAATGCATATATTTCCAACGATGATGTAACAAGCTTACATGTAGAAACAGATCATCATAATTGCAAATTTGGGAAATGGTATTATGGAGAGGGAAGAAAAAATGCAGAAAAAATATTACCACAGTTAAAAATATTATTCGATAATATTGAAAACCCTCATACAGAACTACACCGTTCCGCAATAGAGATACAAGAAGTTTTTGAACAAGCAGATAAAAACTTAAGTATTTTACTCTTACAAGCAAGGGGCGACCACATGGAATGGATGGTTCTTTTAGGAGAAGCAATTAACTTGAAGAAAAATAATGTTGACATTATAGTAGATCATAGAGAATGTAATTTTGGGAAATGGCTACACTCTCAAGAGGCAAAAGATATGATACAAAAACACCCAGAGTATGCAAGCTTATTTTCTCAAATAGAAGAGCCTCATCAAAAGCTACATGCAAGTGCAAAAGTAATAAACAACCACCTAGCTGCTGGAAATTTTGATTCTGCTCTCAAGCATTTTACTAAAGAAACTCATAGTCATGATGATAAAATACTACACCTTATTGATGAACTCGTTAAACTAAATAATGATAAGCTAAATAAAATGCAAATTGCTTCAGACATTTATAATAACAAAACTATTCCTAAATTAAAAGAAGTTAATGATTTATTTGAACAAATTAATAGAACAACTGCTGCAAATATAATGACAGACGATGCCATGATTAGCGAAGCACAAAAAACAAAAACGGGTGTAATTATTTTAGTTATTTCAATTATAATTATTGCATTTATTGTTGTCTATTTTATTACAAATAGTATTGTTAACCCAATAAAAAAAGGTGTTGACTTTGCCGAAAAAATTTCAAAAGGCGATTTAACAGGGCGTATGGATATAAATCAGGACGACGAAATGGGGCAACTTGCAAATGCACTAAACGGAATGGTTACTACATTAAAAAATATAATAGAAAATGTTAAAAACGGCTCATTCCAAATTTCATCAGCAAGTAATGAACTTAGCACATCGTCGCAAGAAATGTCGCAAGGTTCAAACGAAACAGCATCTACAGCCGAAGAAGTTTCTTCAACTATGGAGCAAATGCAAGCTAATATTGAGCAAAATGCTCAAAATGCAAAAACAACAGAAGATATATCAGCAAAAGCAGCTACAGATATAGAAACAGGAAGTAAAGCTGTAATTGAAACGGTTAATTCCATGAAAATTATTGCTGAAAAAATTACAATAATAAATGAAATTGCTTTTCAAACAAATATACTTGCTTTAAATGCAGCGGTAGAAGCAGCTCGTGCTGGTGATGAAGGAAAAGGCTTTGCAGTAGTAGCTGGCGAAGTTAAAAGTTTAGCCGAAAGAAGTAGAGATGCAGCCGAAGAAATTGATAAAATAGCAGCAAATAGCGTTGCTGTAGCCGAAAACTCTGGAAGCATGCTTGCTGCAATTGTTCCCGATATAATAAAAACAGCCCAATTAGTTAAAGAAATTTCAGTATCGAGTGCCGAGCAAAATTTAAGTGCAACGCAAGTAGCAAATGCAATTGACCAACTAAATAGAGTTACTCAACAGTCATCAGCAGTATCGGAAGAAGTTGCATCTAGTGCCGAAGAATTAGCAAGTCAAGCAGAACATTTAAAAATGGCAATAAGCTTTTTTAAAGTTAATAATAATACTTACGACCAACAAGAAATGCAAAATGCACAACAGTATCAGCCAAAAACAAAAATAATACAAGACGGTGGATATAATATGGATTTAGCAAATAATATTAGCGATAACGAATTTGAAAAATATTAGATTTTTTTTAGACCTAGAGGTATAAAAAGCTTCTAGGTCTAAATATAATAACAATAAAATTATACAATAATGAGTCCACTCCGAAAAGTCATTATACCCCTAAATCCC
>JAOZLS010000192.1 GCA_029934705.1 Bacteroidales bacterium
TTTAATTCATCAATTTTTTTTATCTTTATAAAGTATTATTCTATAAATTTTTATATTTTGAAGAAATTTAACTTCTAAAAATTATCTGCTAAATTATTCCAACTATGAAAAAATACATTTTTCTTATAATTATTTTCTTCCTTTTAGGTATAAATTTAAAGGCTCAGGAAACACCAATTAATATTGTTAAAACTTTTTTAAATTATTTAAGTTATGATGTTGCAAATGCCTATGAACTAACAGATAATCCTGCTTGGGGCGATAAAAATAAGTTCACTTCTAAAAAAGCTTTTGGTGGAATAAAACAAGTGAATATACTTGAAATTAAAAATGAACCTTATGTAAATGATATGGCATGTGTATATGCCGAAGTCGAGATATTTGACCCAGAAAACAGTAATGGACGTTATAAGGAAAAATATTATTTAAAGAAATATGGCGAAACATGGAAAATTGTTAAACTCAAAGTAACAAAAATTGAAAAAGTTGAAATTCCTGAAAAAAAATATTACGAAAGTTATTTTAATGGCAAACAATTAGAACTTGGTTCTTCTTTTTATCAAGGTGATTATAAATATTATCCTGGAAATTATACAGGTTCAGGAAGTGATGAATGTTTGATTGAATGCTCGTTTGGAGGGCAATATAATTCTATGTCTTACTATGTTGTTATGATTAAAGAATTGGAGAGTTGGAAAATTAGTGTTAAAAACAAAGGATACTCCATTAATGCAAAGAGTTTGGGCAACGATAGAGCTTTTGTTGCCATTAATGCTTATAATGAATCTTTCCCTAGGCAGCAATGCTATACAAATCATTTTGGAATTAGAGGATTTCTAGGTTATGGATTTAAAATGCTTTTTGAGGAAACTAATTTTTATCCTGGAGAGAGTTGGGTGGGGACTACAGATATTGAAAAAGGCGAATTGTTATATGATAATACAGTATATATATTGAAAGATGTTAATAATGATGGAGTTAACGAATTAGTTGTTGACTATGATAGAACTTATGCTACCGAAGATTGGAGTGTAACAAACTCTGATATTACTATTGAATCTTATCTTGAAAACAGCACATACACCATAAAACAATATGTAACTTATTTTTTAGAGCTTTATAGATTTCAGCTGTTAACCGATAATTATAATATCGAAGCTTTTGCTATATATGAAGACGAAGGAGAAGAATCTGAATTTCAATTAAATTATTATTCTAACATAAATACACTTTGCGATAAAATAAGATTAGAATTAGAGTTGCCAAGCGGTGGTGGAGCAAATGATAAGTTGCAGGTTATTGTAAGTACATATAATGGAGAAAATTATGGAGAAGAAACTTATTTAGAAGAAAGTTTTAATAAAACCATAGTTTTAGATTTACGCAATAAGCAAGTTAAAACCTTTACTTTTCCTGTTAAATATAATTGTAGAAACCTAGAGTATAAAGTGTTTATTAATGATAAAATTATATTAAAAAGAGTTATGTCTTTTGAATGTGGAGAATAAGCAATTATTAGTTAAAAAAAATGTTTTACAAATAGAGAAATAAAAAAATGGATAATTTAAAAAATAGTTATAAAAAAGACTTATATTCTGTTATAGAAGATATTGAGAGTAACTCGAAGGTCGAAATTGTTACAATGATAAAGTCCCAATCTGGAGTATATCGCGATATTTCTTTTTTCTATGGTGCTGTGATATTGTTTTTAGCATATTCATTTTTTATGTTTTCGCCACCAGAATTTGATGTTTACTTAATTTATTTTTTCACAATAGCAGCATTTGTTATTGGGTTTTCAATAGTCGAATTTATTTCACCAATAAAGAGTATTCTCATTTCTAAAAAAAGGAAAAATAAACAGGTAGAAATATATGCTAGAGCAATTTTTCAAAAAGCAGGAATTAGGCATACTAAAGACAAAATAGGAGTATTTATTTATGTTTCTGTTTTTGAAAAACAAACATATATTATTGCCGATAGAGGTGCCGAAATGTCTATGCCAAACGAGGATTGGGAGGAAATTAAAACGAAATTTCAAAATGTGTTTTCTACTCCTAATTTTTATCAAGCAGTTATTGAAAGCTTACAATCTTCGAAACCATTTTTCTCTAAATATTTGCCACCTGTTGAAAATGATGTAAATGAATTACCCGATAATTTAGATGTTGATATATAGCGAGTTATATAATCGTTTTGTAAAAAAAATAATAAAGAAATAGAATAAAAAAATAAAAAATGAAGCTTTATAAATTATTATACATATCAGTAATCGCATTATTTGCATTTTTCTTAATAAATTCAATCTTGCCACAAGTAACTTCTGCTCGTCCAGGAGGCGGACATTCATATTCTAGTGGAAGTAGTTCCAGTTCTAGTTCCAGCTCAAGTTCCAGTTCTAGCTCTGGAGGAGGCACATATTCTGGAGGTAGCTCGCAATCTGGAGGAGGTAGTGGCGAGTTCACATGGTTAGGGATGCTAATATTAGTTTCAATAGTTGCAGCCGCTGTTTTTATTGATAAATATGTAACAAATAGAAAAGAAGCCAAAGAAATTTTATCTACACCAACACGTGAAAACTTTAGAGAAAATACTGATAAAGTTGAAAAAGCAATTAAAGAACTAAAAAAAATAGATCCTAATTTCTCAAAAACTCTATTTTTGGATTTTGCCTCTTCAATTTACACAAAATACCATTCGTGGTACGATAAACCTGAATTGAAAAATTTAGTTCCATACATGCTAAATGTAAGAATTGACAATAATAAAGACGAAGCAATAAAAAAACATATTTATAATATTGTTATTGGAAGTATTCATATTTCGGAAGTTAAACTTCAGTCTGCCACTCAAGGAATTGTAGTTACAATTGAAGCAAATTATTCTGTTAAGCAAAATAATAAAAGAACAAGATATATAGTAACCGAAAAATGGAATTTCTTTAGAGATGCTGGTGTTTTATCTCATGAACCCGAGAAAATGAGAGAACTCTCTTGCCCTAATTGTGGAGCGGCTGCCAATTTTACCGATGCAGGTGTATGCGAAAGTTGTGGTACTTTGATAAAGCCTGGCGAAATGCAATGGGAATTATTAACAAGTAGCATTCAGAACCAAGAAGTGTTTGAAACTGGAGGCTTAGCCTATTATGCTCCAGAAAAGGGTACAGGTTATGAAACTCTATTTCAGAAAAATTATAAAAATGAATTTGAGGTTTTTGCTAAAAATAATAATGTTGAATTTGAAGTATGGAAAAATAATTTTGAAACTAAAGTCGCTAAACAATATTTCACTAAAATTTATGATGCTTGGTCAACAAATAACTTAAATGTAGTTAGAAATTTATTGACTGATAGATTATATGAATCGTTTGACTTCTGGATTAAGAATTACAAAAGAAAAAAGCTACTAAATAAATTAGATAATGTAAAAGTTTATAAAGTCGAATTTGTAAAAGTTGATACAGACAAGTTTTACGAATCAGTAACGATACGGATTGCAGCTTCTTGTTTTGACTATGTTCAAAATAAAGAAGGTAAGGTTGAAGGCGGTTCTAAGTCAATCCCTCGCGTTTTTACAGAATATTGGACATTTATCAGAAGAAGTGGAGTCAAAATTGATGATTATGATTACTCTAAGTGTCCTAACTGCGGAGCACCAGCTAACAAAATTGGGCAGACAGGGATATGCGATTATTGCGATACTAAAATTAGTAATGGAGATTTTTCTTGGGTATTATCTATTATTACTCAGGATGAAGTTTACAAAGGATAGTTTTTAATAAAAAGAGGTGGTAATTATTCTGCTTCTTTTATATCAATGGTTCGTTAAACTTTGCCAAAGTTTTATAAATTATTGATTTATAAAAAAGTAAGGACCTGTTGTTATATTAAATGTTATTTAGCTGTTATTGGTTGTATCTTTTTGCTTAATAAAGAAGAAAAGGATTGCATTCATTTCGTATTTAAACTAAATTGCTTTCATAATAAAATTAAATCTAAAATATTTTTTACCTAAAATGTAAGTAATAATATACATATTTGCAGAAAAATGTTTAAATTGCAACACATCAAAAAAAGAAACACGCTAGACAATGAAAATAAGGACTAAACTTCCTCTTTATACAAGTTTTACTGTATTAGTTACAATTGTAGCTATTACAGGATATTCTATTTTTGATTTTAGAAAAAAAACCTACGAAAGTATTGAGTTTTATAAGCAAGAACAAACAGAAATTATCAAAAAACAATTAAAAGATAATGTTGATAATGCCTACTCTATGATAAAACAGGCACATGTTATGTCTCGTTCTTCACAAGATTCAATAAAAGCAGGGTTGTCAAAAGATATTAAAAGGTCAATGATTATATCAGATTTTTTAAGACTTACGCTACAGAATATTAGGCAAATGCGGTATGGAGAAGCAGGCTATATTTGGTTAAATGAGCTAGAACGACCCTATACTGTTGTAATGCACCCAATTAATCCACAATGGGAAGGTACAGCAAAGAATTTTCCTATTAAAGAAACTCAACAGAATATTTATGAAGCATTTGCAGATGTTGTAAATGAAAATGATGGAGAAGGCTTTTTCCCTTATAATTTTTATAAACCAGGCTCAAACGAAAGGATTCCAAAATTAAGTTATCTAAAAGTTTATAAACCACTAGGATGGGTTATTGGAATGGGAGTTTATATTGACCATATTGATAAAATGGTAGCAAGAAAAACTGAGCAATTAAACGAACAAATAATACAACTTATAAATTATATTTTATTGCTAGGAGTTATTTTAATAACATTAGCATCAGTAACATTATACTTTTTTGGAAAAACAATTACCGATGCAATATATAAAGTAAGAGAGCAACTCTTTGACATGTCAAAAGGGCGAATTGTAACCAAAAATGTAGAAAAGCGTGGAGATGAAATTGGTGATATGAACAACTCTTTAAATGATTTAATCGATGGAGTTAATGCATATACAAAGTTTGCCCTAAATATTGGAAAAGGTCAGTTAGATTCCGATTTTGAAACTTTATCGGAAGAAGATAATTTAGGAAATTCACTATTGAAAATGCGTAAAAGTTTAACTACAGCCCGTGAAGAAGAAGAAATAAGAACAGAGGAAAACGAAAGAAGAAACTGGGCAAATGAAGGCTTTACAATGTTTGGTGATTTAATGCGAAAAAGTAATGAGGATATAAAAGAGATGGCTTATGATATTATTGAAAATATGGTAAGATATACTGGCTCAGTACAAGGAGGATTATTTATTTATAATGACGATGATAAAGATAATCCAGTACTTGATTTGTTAGCATCTATTGCTTACGATAGAAGAAAATTTAAAGAAAAAACAATAAAACCAGGAGATGGCTTAGTTGGAGCATGTGTACTTGAACGAAAAATGATTTATATGACTAATGTTCCTAAAGATTATATTGAAATACGATCGGGCTTAGGAACAGCAAATCCAGAATCAATTTTAATTGAACCTTTGATGATGGAGGATAATATTATTGGAATAATTGAATTAGCAGCATTTAAAAAGTATAAAGAATTTGAAATTGAATTTGTCGAAAAAGTCTCGGAAAGTATTGCTGCTTCTCTATATGCTGCCAAAATAAATAGCAGAACAAATGTTTTATTAAAAGATTTTGACACTTTTAAGGAAAAAAATGCAGATTTGGAACGAAAATTGGTCTTAAAGGAATTAGAACTAAAAAAGATGCGAAAAACAACATCGTTAAAAGACTCAAAAGGCACGATATTGTCTTATCGCTAAGAATAAAGAATCTGTAATGCAAGTACTAAATACAATTTTAATAAAATCATTTAACCTTAAACCCGAGGAGATTCGAAAATTTACTTTGTTATTTTTTCATTCTTTTTTCGTAGGTTTATTTATCGCATTCTATTTTGTACAAGCTAATGCAGTATTTATTAGCAACTACGGAAGCGAACAATTACCTTATGCATACATTGTAGCAGGTATCGTTGGCTATATAATTTCTTCAATATATTCAGCCTTACAACAAAAAGTTAAAAGCAAATACCTGTTTACAGGCGTATTGCTATTTATGTTTATTGTAACATTAATAGGTCGCTTTGGTTTAGGAATTGTAAAAGAAGAATATTTAAGTTTCTTTATTTTTATTTGGGCATGGCCTTTTATCTCCCTAGCAGGAATTGAATCTGGTGGTATAGCTCTTAAACTATTGAACCTTATACAGGTAAAACGATTATTTGGACTAATTAATATGGGAGGCGTAATAGCCTCAATTATGGGTTATATGTTAGTGCCAGTTCTTACTCAAATAATTGGAACTTCTTATAATTTACTTTTATTTAGTGCTATAAGTCTTTTGGCCGCAATGTTTTTCTTGTATTTATTATTCAAGTCGTCTGACGGAAAACAGGAAAAACAAAAAGTATCAAAAGAAGAAGTAAAAACAAACTTTAGAAGTTTAATAAAAGATAGATATTTTAAACTAATATTTTTGTCTGCAATATTCTCTATGACAGTTATATATATAACAGATTATGGATTTTTATCAGCTATAAAAGTACAAAAAGATTTATTTAGTGAGCCTGGTTCTGTTGCAAGTTTTATTGCATTAGTATTTGCCGCTTTAAAAGTAGGAGAACTTATTATTTCATATTTATCAAGTAGAATTTTAAGTAAGCATGGTGTAAAATTAGGACTCACAGTTTTGCCTGTAACCTTGACACTAGTCGTTGTAATATCCTTAATAGTTGGATTTACCGCAGGAGTTTTAAGTCTTGCATTTTTGGTAATAATGACGCTCAATAAATCTATGGAAAGGATATTGAGACGAGGACTTGACGATCCTGCCTTTAATATATTATATCAACCATTACCATCTAACTTGCAAATGGCAGTTCAATCAAAAGTTGGGGTTGTAATGCAATTTGCAATAGCTATAGCAGGAGTATTATTGTTAGGAATTAATACACTTTTAAGAAAAGATGGCGGATTTAATTTAGAGTTTTTCCCAATTTTCTTTCTTCCAATATTATTTGCTTGGGTATTTATTGCATGGCGTTTATATAAGGCGTATAAAAGCAAATTACGCGAAGTTCTAAGAGAATTAAGTAAGAAGAGAGAAAGAGAAGCCTCTAAATATTTATATGGAACAGAAGTTCTAACAAAGAAGTTTAAAAAATTCAACTCTAATGTTGTAAACCTTAGTGTTACAATTCTTTCTGAAACAAACCCTCGAATATTTGAGCCTTATGCGTCGGGCTTATTAAAAAGTGATGACCCAATAATTAAAAAAGCAATATTAAGAAGTATTGACCCTACTTGGCGTAATAGAATTTTAAAACAAACTCAACAAATTTACGAAGAAACAGAAGATGATGAAGTTAAAAAATACGCTTTACGTGCTAATTATCTACTTGACTTTGATGAGATATCAGATTATAATGACCAAACAATTCTTGAATTATTAGAACAACCAAAAGATTCCAAAAAAATCAACGGCTCTTTTTTGAATATGCTGAAATGTACTGTAGGGTTTAATGTCATCAAGAAAGTGCAGATCCGTATGATCATCAGGAATAAAACATTTATGAAGATACTCTTCCAAAAAATGTTCGATCCCTATAAATTTAATATGCTTAAACTTTTTATCAAACTTTAGATTGGTGAGAAATTTTATAATTTCATCATCCACTTTTACTTTGGTATTTAAAACCACCACTGTAAAATTTTCTTGA
>JAOZLS010000193.1 GCA_029934705.1 Bacteroidales bacterium
CTATGGTTGGTCAAATGAAAGAGCTTTGAAATTAGGCGAATCTGTGTTAACACCAATATTAAAAGTTGTAGATAAATTACGATAATGAAAATAGTTGTTTTAGGCTCGGGTAATGTAGCTTGGCATTTAGTAAAAGCTTTTTTGCAAACCGATGAGGATGTTGTTCAAGTGTATAGCAGAAATCTAGCAAATGCAAGAGATGCCGCTAATATTGTAAAAGCAAAATTTATTAATAAAGTATCGGAAATTTATAAAAATGTCGATTTATATATAATTGCATTAAGCGATAGTGCATTAATTGAGTTTTCTGGTAACACGGAACTCAAAAATATTGTTTCAAATAAATTAGTTGTGCATACAGCAGGTAGTGTCGATATGGATATTCTTAAAAAATTAACTAGTAATTATGGTATAATATATCCTATACAAACTTTTTCTAAGAAAGCTGAAATAGATTTATCGAAGGTAACTTTTTGTATTGAAGCTAATAATTCATCTAATTTATTAGAAATTAAAATTGCTGTAAAAAAGCTGAGTTTAAATATTAAAGAAATAAGCTCAAAACAGCGGAAAATATTGCATGTTTCGGCTGTTTTTGCATGTAATTTTACAAATAATATGTATGCAATTGCCGATAAGATTTTAACAGAAAATGGTATGGATTTTTCTATGTTACATCCGTTAATAAAGGAAACAACTGAAAAAGTTTTAAATAATAAACCATTAAATGTTCAAACAGGACCAGCAATTAGGAATGATGAATATATTTTAAACGAGCATATAAAAATGCTTGAATATTACCCCGATTTAACGAAAATATATACTTTTGTAAGTCAAAATATTAAAGAATTTTCTAAATAAAATAAAAAAATGGATAATTTTAAAGAAAGATTAAAAGATATAAAAGCCTTTGTGTTTGATGTTGATGGAGTTTTTTCCGACAATGTAATTTTAAGCACCGATGGCGATTTAATGCGTTTTATGAACGTGAAAGATGGTTTTGCAGTAAAAACTGCTGTTGACGAAGGATTTATCGTTTGCATTATTACTGGAGGAAACTCCGAGTCGGTTAGGCAACGCTTTAATGGTTTGGGAGTTAACGATATTTATCTTGCATCGCATAATAAAATCGAAGATTATAAAGATTTTTACATGAAATATGAAATTGACCCTAAAAGTATTTTATATATGGGAGATGATATTCCTGATTACGAGCCATTAAAAGCATCGGGTTTAGCTACTTGCCCTAATGATGCTGTTGAAGAAATTCAAAATGTTTCTCATTATATTTCAGATAAAAAAGCTGGGCAGGGCTGTGTTCGAGACGTAATTGAGCAAGTTCTAAGAGCTCAAGGTAAATGGTTTAAGTTTTAAATATAGTTTCAAGCGTTTGTATTAGAATTTTGTTTACCTATTTAATTTAGGCTCTATTAAATATAATTGTTGGTTTTAAAATTTAACCTTAACTTGGTTTTATATATTAATTACTAATTTATGAAAATGATAAGAGATAAATTCCCCCTTTTAAGGGGGGAGGGGGATTTAATAAATATAACTGAAGGTAATTAGTTGACAATTAGTTTATTAGTAGATAATTAAATTGTAACTCCAAAGCTTAAAAGTGAAATCTCAGTAAAAATATTATTTTCAAAATTTCAACTATTTTACTAGCAATTTCATATAAAAGAGCCTTAGCTTATTATAAAAAAAAGAGTCTGTTTCAATATATGAAACAGACTCTTTTTTAATCAATTAATTAATATTTATTCTACAATTGCTTTAGGATCTTTTTTCGATAATAATATTTTTGATGTAAGATCGTATAATACGATACCACCACCAAGAATCATCATTGAATCTGGAAGTATTCTAAACCACATCCAGCCACCTAAGTCTGCGAGAGCGGCACGAGTTCTAGTATAGTAGTAACCTAACTCACTGGCGGCTTGTGTTTGTTCCATACCAATAATAAATGTTGGTATAGCGTACACTAAAACACCAATAGTTAATAACCAAAAACCTATTTTAGTTGGTTTCTCATTCCAAATATAACCTTTTGCCATTGAGTTTGCACGAGCAGTCATGTATAAGAATGCTATTGAAATATAACCAAATGCACCAAGTAATGCAATGTGTCCGTGAGGCATAATTAAATAAGTACCATGTGAGTAATAACTAATTGTAGGAGTATTTATTACCATACCAAATATACCTGCTCCAATAAAGTTTAATACTGCCGAACCTGCAATCCACATAAACGGTGCAGAGAATTTAAAGTCAGCTCCAGAATGAGCTTTTTCACGCTTATTCTTCATTGCTTCTATAATTAACAGTGCAAGAGGTAACGGTTCAAGAGCGGAGAATATTCCACCTATAGCTATCCAATGCTCATCAAGACCTTGCCACCAGTAGTGGTGTCCAACTCCAAGAGTTCCAGCCATCATAATTAAGAATAATTCAAACATCATAACCTTAGTTGCCATTCTTTGCGAAATTAAACCAAGTGATACTGTAAAGAAGGCAATTGTTCCTGCTGCAAATAATTCAAATGTTAATTCAACCCAAAGGTGAATTACCCACCAACGGTAGTAATCGTCAACCGTAAAGTTTGGTTCAATTTTATGAATAGGCATCATTCCTGCAATATATAAAGTAGCTATTGCAAAAGCCGACCATATAATTGTACTAACAATTGGGTTGTTTGTTTTTGCTTTGCGAATAAGTGTATATACAAGTAAAAACCAAAAAACAAGAGCTAGAACAAGAAGTATATCCCAAAGTCGTCCTAAATTTAGAAGTTCACGACCTTCGTTACCAAGCCAAAACCAAACATCTCTCATTTGACCAGTAGCTCCCATATATAAACCTACCATACTTCCAACTGCAACTACAACTAAAGCAACCCATAAAACATCAACAAGCCACGGAAATTTATGATCTGTATTAGCAACCCAAGGTGCTATTAATAAACCACCAACAAGCCAACCTACAGCTACCCAAAGTATTGCGAGTTGTGTGTGAATTGAACGAATTACGTTAAACGGAAGTAAACTTTGAGAAAATACAAAGTCCTGAGTAGGATCAGCGTATAAATGTGCTAAGTATGCACCTAAAATTAACTGTACAAAAAATAATAAAGCTACAATAGGAACGTATTTTAAAAGTTTATTTTGCGAACGGAAAAGCTTAGTAATTTTCATTGCTGGCTCTAACTTCTCATTTTTTTCTTTTTTGAAAAGATATGTATATGAAAGATATATTACAAATACAGTAAGTATCCATAAAATTAAAAATTCATATAACGATATTTTATGAGAATTAAAACTAACATCTTGATCAAGTAATGGCTCTGGTGGCCAGTTGTTAGACCATGTTCTTTCGCTAGTCGTTCCTTCTGTACCCGGTCTTACTGATGATGCTACAAGTTGAGACCAATCTACAAATGCAGCAATTTTAACTGCTTCTTCTGGTCGAATTATTCCTCCTGGAAAAGCTCTTTCTTTATCACCGTTTACTAACATATCTGTTATGTAAACTACGTTTTTACGATAAGCTTCTGCAGATGCATCAGTATAAACTGTTCCTTTTTCAAGAAGCGTTGTTTGTCTTTTAACATCCTGTATAACTCTTACTTTTACAGCACCTCTCTCAATGTCTGTTAGCTCTTTGGATGATTTTTTATACATTTCATTTCCATAAAAATCATACAAATACTCAGCTCTGTAATGCATGAATTCTGTTGTAAAGTCAGGTCCCATATATGCACCCATACCTAACAACGAACCCCAATCCATAAGGTCAAACTGTTGGAAATACACTTTACCTTCAACAATATCATCATAGGTGTAAAGTGTTTCGCCACTAACAGATTTTACTGTTTGTGGCAAAGGCGGAACTTCTTTTTGCAAGTTCGCCGTGTAGTAAATTAGAGCTACTACCATAACTATGGTAATAGTCCAAAAGGCTACTGTCAGCCCTTTTCGGCTCATAAATTTATCAAGAAATTTTTCAAACATAATGTATAATTTAGTTGTTAAAAAAAGAAATACTACACAAATGTAGTATTTGTGTAGGTGTTACTTGTTGTAATTATTTATTATCTCAATATAATACTACTGCTAGGTAGTATTATAATACAAAAGTATAAAATAAAGTAGTTTTATAAAAATGTTTTTTATTAGAAAAGTTTTTTTATAGAATCGTTCTAAATTACTTTTCTCTTATATATATATTATTTATAGAGCTGTATTGTATTAATTACAGTAGTTTTAGTACTTTAGGTGTCAAATAATATTTATGTTATTCTAAATAGAAAAGAGTATTTAAATTATTAAAAAAAATATTTTTTATACTTATAAAATAACAAATAAACAGGTTCGTAAGTATTTATATCATAATGAATCTCTTTATATAAGTCTTCGTTTTCCTTATATTCATAAGATATTTTGTATTGTCCTTTATAATATTTATCAATAATTTTGTTGCTTTCGTTGTATTTTTGAGTATAAAAAGAAAAGATTTCACCTTTTAAATTATACAATATTTTTTTTGTTTCGTTACCAAATTTATCGTGGTTTAGAATTTTAAAAGTTAACTCTAATTTATTGTCTTTACCATAAACTTTGCCAGAAACCCTTTGTCTTTCAGAATTAAATTCTTCAACTACAGTCTTTGAGTATATTCCATTATGATCATATTTTTCTCGCTCGTTCCAGTTTTTATCATCATTCAAATAATTATATTTTGTTTTTTTTATTAACATTCCCGCTGCATTATATATTTTTACAATAGATAATTTTGTAGAATCAATATAAACGTATTCTTTTATTTTAGATAATTTATTGTCCTGAGAAAAGTAAAGCTCCTTGTTTAATAGCTCATTTTCAGTGTATTTATATATTATAGTCTGTTTCAATTTTCCTCTTTTTCCTAATATTTCAAGTTTTAAAAGTTTATTGTTTTCATTAAAGTACATGTTTTTTACTTCGTAGCCAGTTTTTAAGGGTTTGCCAAATTTATAAAAATGTTTATATACCTTACATTTTTTACTATATTCTACTTTTAATTGTGCCGATGCAGTTAAAATCCCAAATAGAAATATTACTGATAAAATTATTGTTTTTTTCATTATTTTAGTTTTCTTCAAAATTATAATTTATATATCGAAAACAAAATTTTAACCGTGTATATAAAAGTTTAAAAGAAAAGCATTATTTCAAAATTTCGGAAAGAAAAAAATAAATATTATATAAAAAGTGCTGTTTAGTTATTAAATATCATTTTTGTTGTACTGATTTTGGTCTAATACAATTTATATTTAAAAGTTTCTAGTAAATGAAATTGAAGGTAATATTGGAAAAAAGCTCATTGATAATAATTTTTCATCTGAATAAACTGTATTACCATTTACAAACTTACTTGTACACCCGTAGTAATAATAATTTGCATTCAGCCTATTATATGCGTTGTAAATACTAAAATTCCATACTGCATTGCCTCGCTTTTTCTTTTTTGTACGATTTACACTTAAATCTAAACGATGATATGCTTTCATTCTATATGAATTTTTAGGTGTATAAAGTTCGGCATCAACAAAATCCACAATTCCATTTTCAATATCTTCGGAAACATTATAAACACCTGTTGCCAGTGTTATAGGGAGTCCACTAGCAAAAGTCCACGATGCAGAAAATGAATATTTCTCAGATAATTTATATATTCCTGTAATTATTAAATTATGAGGTTTATCATATTTATAAGTATATAATTCACCTAAGTTTTGTTGCTCAAATTGTCTGAAACTCCTTGAGTAAGTGTAACTTAACCAGCTGTCGATTTTCTTTGTATTATATTTAATTAATGTTTCAATTCCATAAGAATAACCATTTCCTTCATTATCTGTTACGTTTTTCCAATCATTTAATCCGTTTATTGAAGTTACACCTTCTTTATATTCAATTAAATTTTCAAAAGTTTTATAATATACAGCAGTTGAAATTTTAAATTTATTAATTTTAAACTTATCAAAACCTAGTGTATATAAATTTGAATTTTCAGGAATAAAATCTTTATTAGAAGGTACCCAAAAATCTGTTGGCATAACAATACCAGCTCCTGATAACAAATGAATATATTGGTTCATCTTCGAATATGTAATTTGAATATCAATTTTTTTGAGTTTGATTGAAAAAATAAAACGTGGCTCAAATCTATAAAACGTGGAATCTTCGGCAATAAAATTAGTCAATCTTAATCCAGCATTAATCTCAAATATTTTCAGAAAATTAATTTTAGATTGTAAAAACAGGGCATTTTCAATTGCGGTACTATTAAAATTATTATAAATTCTATCGTCTATTATTGTATCTTTTTTTTCGGAATAAAAAGAGCTTACACCTGGTTTAAATTGATGATAAACACTTTGAAGACCAACTTGTAGAAATATATTATTAGCTAAAAAAATATCGGTATTAACTTTAAATGTAACATCGTTTATGTTTGACCCTGTTTCTTTGGATGATTTTATTACATCATCTTCATAAGATTCATATTGTGAATAGTGATAATCGGAGTTTGCTATAAGTGCTTTTAAAAATATTTTTTTACTTAATGATTTATTAAACCTAAATGAATATACATAATTTCCCCATTTTAAAAAATCATCACCTTTGAAAATTTTATCTCTATACATAAATTTAAGGTTATCATTACCTATATATGAGCTAAAATTAATATTTGTTGTGGGGTTTATATTATAATTAATCTTAATATTAAAATCATAAAAATTATAACCAAAAATATAATCATCAAAAGCTAACTTAGAAAAAGGTATTGTTAACAAATCATACATAAATCTTCTGCCAGAAACATAAAACGAAATTTTGTCTTTTAAAATAGGACCTTGTAAAAATAATTTTGAAGAAAGCATTCCTATTGTAGCAGAACCTGTATATTTATCATAAATTCCATTATTAGTTTTAATATCAATAACAGAAGACAATTTACCACCATAATAAGCGGGGAAACCTCCTTTTATTAATGTTACATCATTAATTATGTCTGGGTTAAATACTGAAACAAAACCTCCTAAATGATTTATATAATATATCGGAACATCATCTAATAATATTAAATTTTGGTCTGGGCTACCTCCTCTTACCAGAATTTCACTACTTCCTTCTTTACCTTGTTGAATACCTGGGGTTAATTGTAATATTTTTATTAAATCTGCTTCACCTGCCAAAGTGGGTAATAACCTAATTTGTCTTGAATTTATAGATATATTATTACCATTATTTTTGCTAGATTGTGTTAAAATAGTTACTTCATCTATTGCATTGTTTTGAATTAAATATATGTGAATACTTGTATCTTTTTGTAATTTAAAACTTATATTTTGCATATCAAATCCTATATACGATACTCGCAAATTAATTTGTTCATTTTTGGGAAACGATATACTAAAAAAACCATTTTCATTTGTAGAAACAGCTTTATGTCCTTTTGCTTCATATATTACACAACCTGCAACAGCCTGTTTTGAACCTTGCTCAAAAACATAACCACTTATGTTTTTTTGTTGCGAGTATAATTTTAGAATGGTTAATAAATTAATTACGACAATTAAGAATAGTAACTTTGTTTTCATTTTAAATAATAATTGTATTTAATATTTTTGTTTCTTAGTTTTCTAT
>JAOZLS010000194.1:0-7128 GCA_029934705.1 Bacteroidales bacterium
TTTATTGGTAGTTGGGGGGGATTACCCACAACGTAAATAGGCTGGTGGCGTTGCTTTGTGGGTGAATTTTGTGGTTTGTGTAGGGAGCGAAGCGACTGGAACAAGCCGCAAAATACACCCACAAAGCAATGACAACCAGCCTAATGATATAGTTCTTGTTCACTCTTTCAATCAGACAATCAATAAGTTATTTTATTTTCGTTTGCAAAAATACAAAAAGTGAACAAATTTTAGTTTTTTAATTCAAAATTTTATTCACTTTTTTAAATTATCTGATAAATATTTTGCTATCGTATTATTATTATAGAATTTTGTTGCGTTTGTTGTCTTTGTCTATTTCGCATTTTGGCTTCTTCAATTGCGAGTTCGTAGGATTTTTCAAGAATTTTTTGACGGAACTTTTTTTTGTCTTTTTGTTCTTGAACTGCATACTCATATTGTTTTATTGTTAATTCCCACTGTTTTAATTCTCGCTCTCGTTCATGTTTTCTTTGCAATTCTATTTCTCGTTTGTAATCTTGCTCCAAAATTCGCACTTTTTGTTTTACTTCATTATAAATTGTTTGTGCTTCACTGTAACAACTATTTTCCGGATATATGTTTGATAAATAATAAAGTGTGCTTTCAATATCCAATTTACCCCAAAAATATTTTGCCGCTTGTAAATTTGTTTGACATTTAAAATTACTGTAATCTAAGTAGATAGAGTAAAGATTATTTTGTGCTTTATTAAAGCAATCTGTATGTAACGGGATATTGTTCAGTATTTCAAAAGCATCTCCGTATTGTTTTTGATTTGCTTTATTATCTGCCAATCTTATGAATTTGTCGCAATTAGTTGTATAATACTCATTTATTCTCGCTTCACCGGATTTAATGAAATTTTGTATTTTTTCTGTATTTCTCAGTTTTTTAAGGGCGTTTCTGTATGCTTTTTCTTCCGTATTTCCTACGCCTTTCATTTTTATTGTTATTGAACTGAAAATTTTGTTATCAATATAGTCTGCAATAAATAAATTAGTCTCTAAAACAAGAACGGTTTTTATTGGCGGTGTCGTTGTCAGCTCCTTTTCAATTACAGTTATTTTAGGATAAATGATAAATCTCGGACTGCTTACACTGCCTGTTAAACCGCTATGACTTATAATCATTTTTAGTTTATTGTCTAACAGATTATTAATTGACGTATTGTTAAAATCAGTTTGTTGCGGAATGATTACGGATACCGGAATTTTATTACGATTTTTTATCAGTTCCTTAGCTTGGGCTTTTTGCTGTTTTTGTGCTTCTGCCGGCATTGGTTTAAATCCTCTGTTTTGTCCGAATACTGTTGAACAAGTAAAGATAAATAATAGAAATATTATAGTTCGCATAATTTTATTTTTTTCCTTTGATTATTAAATTTGCATCACCCAAACTTTGAGTAAGATTTTTTGTTTTTACACCGAAACTCTTTTTTAGATATTTTTTCAATTTTCGTGAAAATTCATAAGCTCCCATTGGAGTGTCGCCAAAATCAGCATCATACAACGGAATACGAATGTTAAATCTAATTTCGTTTTCAGTTTGTTTTAACAAACGTGAATTATAATTTACGGAATTTTTCTTTAACCAATCTGCAATAATTTCTCCGAGTTCGTCTTCCTCTGTGCCAAATTCTTCTTCTAAATCGAAACCTGCATCATCAAAAACTTGAACTCTTACAAAAATTTCTCTTCCGTTTTTACTTAAATCATCAAAATGGGTTTGCATTTGAGATTGCAGATTGTTGAGATGCGTAAATACAGCTTCTTCCAAAAGTTTAATTAAAATTGTTTCTGTTGTTTTTTGTCCGACACCTGATGCCGCACCAATTTGCTTTTTTGTAAAAGCATCTTTGGCTTGTATATTGAATTTTAAAACTCGCATAGGTCCGCCGGCATTTTCAACTTCATAGGTTAATTCGATATAAATATCCGGCTTTGCACGATATAAAACCTCGTCCAGAGGGCTTATACTTATTTCTCCGCCTGATTTGCTTTCTTTTAAAATATCTTCTGTTCGTTCTTGCTGAATTGTATTAAGCCAAAGTTCCATATCAACCAAAGGGAAACCTCGTTCTGAAAACATTTCACCTATTTTACTAATAACTTGTTTTAAATCCGCGTTCTTTGTAAATGCTTTCATGTAGTTAGGCACATAAATTTCTGCACCTTGATTATTTATGGTTTTTAAATAACCCAAATTATTCATTAACGCATTGCTTGGCACAACCATAATTCGAGGTTGCGACGGTGTAATTTGAGAAAAAACAGAAAAAGTCAGCAAAAGAAATGCAGATAATAATAGATTTTTCATATTTTTATTTTTTTAATGAATACCAAATGATTTTCTTATTCCGGAAGCCTCCAACTCTTTAATTAAAAGTTCTCTGTATAAAGTTACCGTAACTGCAACTTTATATAGTCGTCCGGATTTTATTTTATCGCCTGATGCAATTGAACCTGTGCCGTCTGTGAATTGAACAAATTTTGTATATTTACCGTTTTCTGCAAAAAATGCGGTAAAATAATCACGGTGTTTTTGTTCCGCATTTGCTTCTGTTATCAACGGACGTAAATCGGTGCTGTTTACATTACTTGTATTCGGAAAACCTTTGAACAGCAAGGCATGAACAGCATTACGTTTTGCTTCTTCTTTTGCTTTTTTTATTGACGAATTTGTCCCCCAAGATTTTACAATTACAGTTCCTTGTTTTCCTATTTCAATAACTGTTGTTTCATAATTGTAATTTCCTAATGTGCTGTTTGTTATTTTTTTACTGCAAGATGAAACAAAAAAAACAATTGCAATAAGTAAACTTGTTATTATTTTCATATTTTTTTATTTTTAAAAATCAAATCTTAACATTATTTCTGCGAAAACTTTATCATTAATGACAATATTATTCGGATAAGCCTCAAAACCAATTGCCGAACCAATACCGGTAGTTTTGTTGTATGTTCTGGTTGAGTATGATACTGACGGAACAATTTTTAAATTATAGAAAATATTTATCGGTAATCTTGCACCAAATTGTAAATAAAAAATTTCTCCGTATTTTTTCGGCAAGTCAAAATTGCCTGACATTTTTTCAATTTTATCTGTGTCTGTGTATCTTGAACGTTCAATATATGCACCAAAAAACGGCTTAAATTGAATAAACGGCAAAATAAAAATGTCTTTTTCCAAACCTACACCGTAAAAATAAGTTGATAATTTTCCTGCGTCCAAATATTCATTATTTCCGGTTTCGTTCGCATAATTTGCAAAAACCGTATTTTCATCTGTGAAATTATTTGAAATTCCTCCTTCTCCGTATATTTTAAATTGTGTAAATTTATTTGTATTGATAATACGAGAGAGGTTATAACTTATTCTGAATTTGTAAGCATTTGCAGGTTTTACAATTGTTCCGGCAGAAATACTAATACCGGCATCTTTTTTTTGAACAAGTAGCATGCCTTCCTCGTATCTGCCCCAATTTACTTTATAAAATGCAGATGTTTTTGAATTTCCCGTTGCAATGTTTCTGTTATCGGCAACATTTTTGGCTCGCAATGTTCCTTTTCTTTTGTATTTTAAATCACCGTCGGCAGTTTCTGTCAATTCGTAAACAAAAAACAGTTGGTCTGTTTTAACTCCTTCTTTTAATCCGATTTTGGCTTTCACCGGGTGTGTTGAAACAATAGGCGTTTTCGCTGCAAACGGATTATAAATATTACCGAGTTGTTGCAAGCCTGCATCAATACCGTCATTTAAAAATTTCAGTATCAAATCAGTATTGCTCTCACCTTTAAATTGTGTTCCGTTTACTCTGATTTCTGATTTTGCAATAAATTCAGTTTTGTAATTGTATTGTAAATGAGATGTCTCATTATTCCAAAATGACCAAAATTTTGAATAATCAATATCATTCATTTTGATACGATACAGATAAACAGTTGCTTTACCTTTATATCCTTCTCTTGAACGTTTTATGTATGCACTGCCTGAACCGCCTTGTAATACTGATAAACCGGAGTTTATAGCTTCTTGCTTATCGTAGATTTCAGCTTGTGTTTTTATATCGCTGAACTTTATTGCAACGATATAATTTTTTCCTAACAATTTTTTAAACCAACGTTCGTCTTTCACACTCTCTAAACCACGTGCAGATGCTTTCATCTGATTAACTTGATTATCTGTTAGATTATATCTTGCACGCTCAATCAATAAATCCAAATTTCGCCAAGTGTTTAGACTTTGAGCCGGAATTTTTTTAGATTTTAACTCGTTCAAAATACTTGTTTCGTTATGATTTACATTTAACGTTTTGTTACTTACGGTGTTTATGTAATATTTATCACTGATTGTAATCTTATTTATTTGATTTTTCAGTTTTGTATCGTAAACACTGTTTCCGGCAATTAGTATGACAGAAACCGAATTTCTGTCATACTTTGCTTTTGTTTGACTACAAACTATTTGCTGTAAGAAAAACAACAATAGAATAATTATTGATATTTTTTTCATAATTTTTTCATATAAATAATTGAAAACCACCTGTTATAAACAGATTACTATCTGCATCAAATCCGGCTATTACACTAAAAGGCATATAAACAAAATTAGCAAAAACAATTCCGTTAATTTTTTTTAATGCAAACCCGGGCTTCCATTGTAATCCGACATTTAAATCAAAAACAAGTCCTTCATCATATTTGTCTAAAATATTTCCTTCGGTATTGCTATATTCATAACTCGTTCGGGCAAAATATAAATCCATTACAGGAAGCGGATATTGGAATTTATTTATTTTCCAAAAATCATCAAAAAAATCAGAACCTTCTGCACTTGTCTTTTTATGTATTTCAAATATTAAGTTTTTTAGATTTTGAAAAGTATATCTTGAATCTATTACTATGAATTTATTTGTTGTAACCGTCAAATTACCATTATCAACATATTCTGTATTTTTCGTTGTCTCAATAATTTTCTCATAACTCATAAATTCAAAAAAACTCAACTTGTAACTTTTATGAGAGTAATTTATATCTGATATACTATTATATTCATACGATGGCCCAAACATTGCAAGTAAAATTCCGTCATTAGATGACTTAGTTAATTTATAATACCTCCACATACCATGTAGATTTAAGCTAAAATTATTGTATTTTGTTCCTCTTGATTGATTAAAAAAATAATTTAATGATTTTCCCATTCCAATATTAATACCTATCGGTGTCGAAATTTGAAAATTGAATTTTGGTGTATTATATGAAAAAAAATATTGGTTTTTGGCTGTTATAGTATTGGTTTTGTTATACATATAATCTAATTGCACACTTAAACCAAATAATAACCGTAGAGTATGTAAAAATTTTGATTTCGGCTCTTTGTATTCAACCGGAGTTTTCTTTTTTCCGGCATTATAAATGCTGTCAAGTTTATTGTTCTGGGCTTGCAATGATATTAATGCAAGAACAAAAATAATAAGGAGTAAATATTTTTTCATAATTATTATATTTAAATGATTTATAAAAAAAGGAAATTAAGTTTTCTGATAGATTTGTCAGAAAACTTAAAAATAATTTGATAAAATTTTATTTCGTAGCCTCTTTGATTTTTTTTGAATATTCTTTTTTCTTCTTTTTTGAAATGTTATTTTTTTTACACCATGCTTTAAAATCATTTTTTTGAAGAGGCAAAAGTTCACCATCAATTAATCTCCACGTTTCTGTATCGTTGAGTTTAATATTTTGTAGTTTGCCTTTTATATTTGCAGCATATTTTTTTACTTCCTTTCTTAAAAAAATGTCAACAGTTTCGTCCCAGCGTTTTTTTGTTAACGAAAGATTTTCGCCCGGATAAGTTCCGCCTGTTTGCCATTTTCCGGGATGTGTATTAGCTTCTCTTTTTTGAGTTTTGAAATCTGATTGATTTGCCGAGTAGTAAGGTTCTCCAATCCATTCTTTGTAAGTATCATTGTTATATTTATCAAATTTAACTACTATACCTCCGTCAACAATCGTTATAGTTTCTCGGTAATAAAATTTTGTTAGAAACTGTATTCCTGTCATTCCTACTGTTTTATAAGTTGATTGCGGAATTAAAAGGGAGAAAGCATTGTGAAATTCGGTAATATCACCTTTTTCCATTTGTTCCGGCGGAAATCCTTTTGTTTTCAGATAATTCAACAATTTTTCTTTAATCTCTTTCTGCGAAAGGTCTGTCTTCACAAGATAGGTATTTGTCCAATCTTTTTTTGGTTGTTGTGCATTCACAACATTAGCAAATAAAAACATAAATGCTACTGCGAGTAAAGTTTTTGTAACTCTCATTTTAAATAAATTTTTAATGAATGATTAATTGCTGTCAATTCCCGGTCAGCTAAAATTTGAACATAAAAAAAGCGTGGGAACTGTTAACTCTTATCCGTGTCTAAGGTTCTGGTAAACCCACATCAACAAATAAGAACAGCCCACGCCGTTTGGCGTAGGCATTCATCTTACTTCTTGTTGATGTTAAAATTTACCAGATTTTAGACACAAGAAACTAAGCTAAACGCTTTTTATTTTTTATGTCATATTATCATTTTTTTAAAATATAAGCTCCGTCAAATTTATTATCTTTGAAATACAGAGTAATACCTATTTTATTAAAAACATATTCTTCGAAATTGTTATCACTGTAATCGTGCAATTCATATTTGCAGTCATATATAATTTTTCGTTTTTTATGTTCAGTTTTAATTATGTTAATTATTTCATCTTTTGTTAATTTATTCCAAAGTTTGTTTCTAAAACTTAACTTTTCTGTCATTATCGCAGTTTCATATTTTGGGTCTGCAAACTCGTCAAAATCAATTGTAAATCTTATACCTTGTTTGTTATATATATACGTGTTTCTATAACATTTGTTTCCTGTTTTTTTTTCAATATTATCCGGTTTACCAAGCAATTTAACTATATCTTCATTATTATAGTTAAAATTTATCTTGCCAATACCTTCTCCTATTTTTAGAGTGTAATCCATTTTATTTTCTGTGATGTGTTTCGCCTTTTTTGTTAATTTGCTGTTTTATTCTGTCAATTTTGTTGCCAAGTTCTCTTCGTAGTTTGGCAT
>JAOZLS010000194.1:7138-7690 GCA_029934705.1 Bacteroidales bacterium
GTTCTTTTTGTGAGTTTTTAATATTTTGGTTTTTATGCGGTTCGTTTTTTCCGCTTTTCTTTTTGTTTTGCCAATTATCTTTTTTGTTTTGCTTACTGTTGTTAGTTTTACTTTTCTTATTATTTCTTGTTTTGCTTCGTGAATTATTGTTTTTTTGCTTCGTGAATTATTGTTTTTTTGCTCTGTATTTTCTTTTTTGTTTCGTGCAAATTCGTTAATAAATTCATTTGCCTGATATACAACAAAAGAAACGAGTAACGAAATTAACAATATTTTTACAATTAATTTTATGTTTAACGTTTTTTCTTCTGAAATAGTTGTTGTATTCATATTATTATTTTAGTTTATTTTTGCTTTGCAAAAATAAAATTAATTATTTAATTCAGCAATTTTTTATCTGTTAATTTTGAGTTGTTTTCCAAATGAACTATATCGTGTAGAATTATGCACCTTTAGTTACATAAAGTCTTTTTAATATATATATATATATCATTGATAATTAATGCTGTAACTTTTGTTTATCAATGATTGTTTATTACATAATTCATACTT
>JAOZLS010000195.1 GCA_029934705.1 Bacteroidales bacterium
ACAAAAAAGCTCTTGGAGGCTTACTAATAAATATTCAAAACAAGATACACAAATACCTTAGTATTTTAGAAGAAAATATTGATGAAATAAAATTGACAGAAATAGAGAAATTTGTAGAAGAAAACCTCTACAAAGCTATTGATATTACAGAAAAGAGCATTGAGGAAAGAACCGAATATTTATTTAAAATTCTTAATCGCCCAATAAGAATATGCGGAATGGTTAAGAATGAAGGCGAACCAGGTGGTGGACCATTTTTTGTAAAATCCGATAACAACGAAATTTCATTACAAATTGTAGAAAGTGCACAAATTGACCTTGAAGACTCAACGAAAAGAGAAATTGTAAGTAAAGCAACTCACTTTAATCCTGTAGATTTAATATTATCGGTTAAAAATTACAAAGGCGATAAATTCGATTTAACAAAATTTATTGACCAAGATACATTTTTCATCTCTCAAAAATCGAAAGACGGAATAGATTTAAAAGCACTTGAATTACCAGGTTTGTGGAACGGTGCAATGGCATTTTGGAATACAATATTTGTTGAAATACCAATATCAACATTTAACCCAGTAAAAACAATAAATGATTTATTAAGAAAAATGCACCAATAAATAATCAATAAAAAAACATCAAAAACACATTACAATTATGCTAAACAAAATTTCGGATTTATATAAAAAAGTTGAACTAAACACTAGTACTAAAAAACTAGCTTTAGCTGTTGCCCACGACGAACATGCAATGAGTGCTGTTTATCAAGCTGTGCAAAAAAACATTATTAGTGCAATTTTAGTAGGCGATAAAATTAAAATTGAAGAAATAGCAAAAGAAAACAACTTCGATTTAAGTAAAGTTGAAATTATTGACGAACAAAATAAAAATGAAGCTGTGAAAATTTGCGTAAAACTTGTAAACGAGAATAAAGCAGATATTTTAATGAAGGGAAACGTTCCTACAGCTAGTTTATTACGAGCAGTTTTAAACGAAAAGTGGGGTTTAAAAACAGGTAGTTTATTATCACATTTTACAGTTTTTGAACTAGAGGCATACCACAAACTTATAGGACTAACAGATGTTGCAATGAATATTGCTCCTGATTTAAAAGAAAAAGTTGGAATACTTAACAACTCTGCAAACTATTTAATAAAAATGGGAATTGAAAAACCTAAAGTAGCAGCATTGGCTGCGGTTGAAGTTGTAAACCCTAAAATGCCTGCAACAATTGATGCTGCAATATTATCGAAAATGGCACAACGCAAACAAACTGCAAACTGCATTGTTGATGGACCTTTAGCATTTGACAATGCAGTAAGTAAAAAAAGTGCCGAACACAAAGGAATAATTTCCGATGTAGCAGGAGATGCCGATTTGCTTTTAGTGCCAGACATTGAGGCAGGAAATATGCTTTACAAATCGTTTGCCTTTATGGGAGCTAAAATTGCAGCTGTAATTCTGGGAGCAAAAACACCAATAGTACTAACATCAAGGTCCGATTCCGAAGAAACAAAACTAAATAGCATAGTATTAGCCTGTATTTCGTAGAAAAAACAATGAAAATTTCAATATAAAAAGACTTTACAAACTTTATAACAATATAACATGAGCATTTTTGAACACATGAAAAAAAATAACAGTAGAGAATTACTGTTTTTTGAAGAGGAAAACTTATCATTAAAAGCAATAGTAGCTATTGATAGCATAGTTTTAGGTCCTGCAAATGCAAGTACTAAATTATATAACTACAAAACCGAAGACGATGCTGTTTCGGATGCTCTGGATATTGCATACTACAACTCGATGCGAGCATCCTTACTAAGGCGTAGTGTGGGCGGTGGTAGCATAGTACTTTGGGGCGACCCCGATAAAGTAAAAACAGAAATGTTTTTTAGAGCTTTGGGTGTATTCCTTAACCGCTGGGAAGGGAAAATGTTTATTACTAAAAGCAAAGGTGTTACTTATGACGACCTTACAAACGTTAGAAAAGAATCGAAATATATTTTAGGACTAGATGAAAGTCATAACGGACTAGGACAAATATATATTACCCGAGCAAAAGGTGCAGTTTGGGGATTAAAAGCAATAGCAAAACACAAATTAGGCAACGACAGCCTAAAAGGTTTACGAATTGTTGTACAGGGCATAGGCGATTTAGGCTCACAATTAATTGAAGAACTTATAAAAGAAGAAGCCGAAATAATTATTTCCGACAGAATATATGACAGAATAAAAGTTATTCAAGACAAAATAAATAACATAGAAATTGTGCATCCACAAGATATTTATAAAACAAACTGTGATATATTCTTTTCCTGTGCTACAGAAAAAATAATTTCAGAAGAAGGTGTAAAACAATTAAATTGTAAAATACTTACTGGCGGAGCAAACCAAATGCTTAAAGATCAAAAAAGTATTGCTACACTCCGAAAAAAAGAAATTTTATATGTCCCAGGTTATGTTATTAATGGTGGCGATATTATTCAAGTTTCAAATGAATTGGAAGGTTATGGAAAAGAAAAGGTTGAAAATGAACTTATCGAAATATACACAAATACTTTAGATTTACTTGAAGCATCTAAAAATTCAGATAAAGATTTATGTAGCTTGGCTACCGAAAAAGCTGAAGAATACGTTAAAAATGTTTCTGCAATAAAAATGTTGAAATAAAAAACAAAAATAAACAAATGAAAACATATCACATACTTACAATAAATCCTGGTTCTACTTCTACCAAAATAGGTGTTTTTAAGAATGAAGACTGCCTTTTTGAGTTAAACGTGAGCCATAGCCCAAAACAGCTCGAAAAATATAATAATATTTGGGACCAATATACATTTCGTAAACAAGAAATATTAACAGCTCTTAAAGTTAAAGATTTTTCATTAAGCAAATTAGATGCAGTTGTTGGACGAGGCGGACTTGTAAAACCAATACCTAGTGGAACATATATTGTTGACCAAGAAATGATCGAAGATGCTAGAATTGGACTTCAAGGACAACACGCATCAAACTTAGGTTGCGTAATTGCATACAGTATTGGTTGGGAGTACGACCTACCCTCTTTTATTGTTGACCCACCAGCAGTTGACGATTTTGAACCATTAGCAAAAATATCTGGCAACAAAAATTTTGAACGTTCATCTCTATTACATGCACTAAATATTTTTGCAACAGGACGTAAATATGCAAAAAGTGTAAACAAAAAAATAGAAGATTTAAACTTAATTATTGCACATTTAGGCGGAGGAATTACTGTTGCAGCTCTAAAAAAAGGCAAAGCAATAAATGTAAATCACGGACTTTACGAAGGTCCTTTTTCGCCAGAGCGTAGCGGAAGCCTGCCTTTATTTAAAATGATGGAAAAATGCCTGTCGGGAAAATATACCGAAACTGAACTTAAAAAAATGGTAGTAGGAAAAGGCGGTTTGGTTTCATACTTTAATACAAATAATGCCCGTGATGTTGAAAAATTAGTTGTTGCAGGCTCCGATAAATACCGACTTGTTTTTGAAGCAATGGGCTATCAAATTGCTGAAGAAATTGGAAAAAGAGCAACCAATTTACATGGTAAAGTCGATGGAATTATTTTAACAGGAGGAATTGCTCATTCAAAAATTCTTACTAGCTGGATAAAAGACCGTGTTGATTTTATTTCTGATGTTCATATTTTTGCAGGCGAAGCGGAGCTAGAATCACTAGCCGAAGGTGCATTAAGAGTTTTACGAGGCGAAGAACGAGCTAAACAATACACACAAAAAATTAAAAAAGTTAGCGTATTATATTGGGATAATATTGATGTTTATGTAAAATCGCTAAATATTATTGAAGAGAAACTTAAACATGCTGGCTATACTTTTAGAAAAGAACGTGATAACAATATGCACATTACTTATATAAATTGTAAAAGTGATGAAGAAAATGTTATAAAAGCAGTACAAAAGTTTAAAAGCGACAAGCCAGATGTAGTATTTGCCATTGGTTCGCCAATAAGTGTTAGGTTAGAGCAATATTTTAAAAACATAGATATACCAGTTATTTACACAGGAATTTACAGCACAGCAATAATTCCTAATTTTGATAACGACTCCAACTCAAACATGTATGCAACATGCTATGCTCCACCAATTAACGAGCAAATAGAAAACACATTAAATAAGATTGAAAAAAATCTAAGTAAAATTGGAATTATTTATAGAAGAGGAGAACTTCAAGCCGAAATTCAATATGACAATTTCAAAGAGTATTGTGATTCTAAGAAAATAAAACTAATTGGATATGAAGTTCAAGGTGTTGAAGATTTAGAAAAAGCAAATAAATATTTCAAACAAAATGGCGTAAAATGGATTTACGTTGGTTCAAACACCGTAATTTCAGGAATGCACACCGACGATTTAAAAGTAATTACTGAAAATTTTCCAACAATTTGTATGTTTGAAAATACTATATCAAAAGGTGGTATGCTAGGTTATGTAGTTCCTTGGAACGAAGTTAGTAGTAAAGCTGTGGATATTGCTCTTGATATTTTTGCTGACGTAAAAACTAAAACAAGAGTTTATAACTCCGACAATAAAGGCGTTGTTGCTAATAAAAAAACAGTAGAAAAATTAAAGATGAAAGAAACTATTGAAAAAATAGGTGAAATTAGATATTTGTAAGAAATAGCTATTAGCTGATAGTTTTTTTCTATTGGCTAATAGCATATTACCAAACATTATTTAAAAAGTTCTAAAATATTTTCAGGAGAAAAATTTGAAAAAGGATTATTTGTATCAATAAAACTATCCGATAATTTATTTTTTTTATGCTGAAGTATTCTAATTTTTTCTTCAATAGTATCTCTACTTATATATTTATAAACCATTACTTTTTTATCTTGTCCAATACGGTGAGCTCTACTTATAGCTTGCTTTTCAACAGCAGGATTCCACCAAGGATCAAGTATAAAAACATAGTCGGCCTGTGTTAAATTTAGCCCTGTTCCTCCAGCTTTTATCGAAATAAGAAATATCTTATTTTTCTTATTGTTCTGAAATTCACTAATAACTTCCTCCCTATTAACCGTCTGTCCGGTCAATATTGAATATTCAATATCGTTTTCATTAAAATGATTTTCAAAAATATTTAGGTGCTTTACAAAGGATGAAAAAATTAATACTTTATGATTTTCGGCTATAATATTTTCAACATTCCTAATAATATCTTCAAATTTACCCGAACTACCATCATAATCAGGATTAAACATAAGAGGATGATTTGCTATTTGCCGTAATTTAGTAAGTGCCTGAATAATAAAGAATGATGTATTTTTTTTGTCATCACTAGTTATATTTTCTAATATTAAATTACGAATTTTAGATTTTTCAGTTTCGTAAACATCTTTTTGTTGTTTACACATATCGGCATAAATAATTTGCTCGGTAAGTGCAGGTAAATCTTTGGCTACTTGGTCTTTTGTTCTTCGTAAAATAAATGGAGAAATAAGTTTCTTCAGTTTATCAATTGTATCAATATCGTTATTCTTTTCAATAGGCGTTCTAAAATTCTCTTTAAAAAAATTATAGTTACCAAGCATTCCTGTATTTATAAAATTCATTTGCGACCATAAATCTCGTAACGAATTTTCTATTGGAGTACCTGTCAGTACGAGCTTATGCAATGAATTTAATTTTAATATTGCTTTATAAATTTTTGAGTCTGGATTTTTTATAAATTGGCTTTCATCCAAAATTACATATAAAAATTCATATTCCGATAATAATTCTATGTCATTTCTAGCTACGCCATAGCCTGTAAGTATTACATCGTAATTGTCAAACTTCTTAAATTTTTCGTCTCGCTTATTTCCTCTATATTTTAATACTTTAAGAAACGGGCTAAATTTCATTATTTCGTTCTCCCAATTATGAATTAAGGAAACTGGCATAATTACTAAGGACGGCTTCTTTTTATATAATTTTTTGTCATTATTGCTAAAAAGTGATTGCTGTACATATTCTGTATTATTTTCATTATCCAAATTATTTAAAGATGATTCTTTTTTCCTTTCATCAATAGTTTTTTGAATAAGACTAATAGTTTGAAGTGTTTTTCCTAGTCCCATATCGTCGGCAAGGCAAGCTCCAAAATCATTTTTCTGTAATTCATAAAGCCAATTTAAACCTTCTTTTTGATAGGGTCTTAATTCTGCTCTTATATCAGCAGGAACTTCAATTTGGGAACTTACATTTGAATTAATATTTACAAGTCCATCATATTTTTTGGTATTAATGCCTTCAATACTATTATCATCTAAAAGTGTAAAATGAGATTTTCCCAGTTCAAGGATTTCATTATTTTCTTTGCCAAAAACCATTAACTGAGAATATTTAGAAAACCATTCATCAGGAATAATTGCATAAGTTCCATCAGGGAGCAGAAACTCCTTGTTACCCTCAATTAAGTTTTTTCTAAGTTTAATAAATGGTATCTTAAAATCGCCAAATTTCACCATACCTCGTATATCAAACCAATCCTTATCTCCTGAAACATGAACTTTGATGCTGATTTTTTCAGTAAAATATATTTTAGCTCCTAACAATTGTTTTAATTCAATATTTAAAGCGTCTATTTTAGCGGAGTTATTATTTAACCATTCAATGGTTTCTAATTGTTGATTTGTATTGGTGCTTTTTATTTCAATTTCAAAATTATTCTCAGAATTTTGCTTTAAACCAATACTTTTCAGTTGATTAACAACAGTATTTTCCCAATCAAAATTTCTAGTATATTTTGTGAATTCTAAATTTTCAATATTAAAATTTAGCACTAATTTTTCGGTATTCGACCATAAAAAGCTTTTTTCGTCATAGCTAAATAAAAGAATAAACACATATTTATTATTCCAGTCTTTTTCTAACTTAAGGCATGCTGTAATATTTGCATTTTTTTCTGTAATATTAAAGCCTTTAGCTTGAACTTCGTATTTTTTTATGGCATTAACAGCAAATGCTTCAAACCATTTTTTTTCAAAACTTGCAGGTATGCTAATATGTGTTTTATTAAAAAATGGTAATAGCTTTTTACCATCAATGTCTTCAAAATTATATAATTTATTATCCAAAATAAGTAAACATGGTTCATTTGATATTATTAATCCATGTTTTTTAAATAATATCATTTCTTGATTCAAATGCTTTATAGATAAAAAATATTTTGTACCCTCTACCTCTTTTATAATATTGAAAACAGTTTTGGCTGCTTCTTTTTTTAGTTCAATTTCATCTTCGTTGTGAACTATATTATAATTGTCGGCTTTATTAAAAATTTTAATATCCGTACTTTCTAATATCTTAAAAATTTTATATAGTTTATCTTCAATAAATGGTCTTATTCTCTTATTTAAATCATCGGTAGTTAATAGCTTAAAAAAATCGTGAGTTTTTACACCTTTCCCAAATATTTTAGTTAAGTCTGTTTTAGAATAAGTTTGAGTAAGTTTTATAATTTCCTTTTGTATTTCTGTAAATTTTTCGGGTACACCCTCAATGTGTGAGCAGTTTAAGCTCTCGACAATAGTGTAGAAATCATCGTTGGTTTTTTCTGCAAAATAAGCTGTTGCAATAAAACCGATAGGCTTTCGTTCGCGTATGGCAATTATAAATTCAGGCAT
>JAOZLS010000196.1 GCA_029934705.1 Bacteroidales bacterium
TGTATCGGTCTCAGGTGAAAACACCTGCGACAGACAAGGAATTTTTTCTCATTTCGTAATATTCTATTTCCTGTTGATAAAAATATTTATAATGAGATAATTACCATTTAATAAATTAAAAAACAACTTTTACTCAAAAGATAACTGGAAAAAACCGAAACAAACATTTTCACCTCAATATAAATTTTGGCAACCACAAATTTATATTACATTTGTACTCTAATTAATTTAATTAAATAAAATCCTAACTCACACCTACAAATTGCCCAGGTGGTGAAATTGGTAGACACGCATGCTTGAGGGGCATGTTCCTATTTTGGAGTGCAAGTTCGACTCTTGTTCTGGGCACCTAAAGAAAGTTTTGTTAATTCAAAGCTTTCTTTTTTTTTAAATAAAATCAGAAAATCAGAACATTATATTAATTTTAACGTACATAAAACTGAAATCAAACAAAACATTAATTATGAAACAAATAGTACTACTAATAATAATTTGTATTTCTACTTTACATATAAGTGGTCAAGATTTACGACACAAAAATAAAGTTATTGCTTATGACGCATCATTCAATTGTGTGTATTATGCAAATAATCAAATTGCATTTTTTAATAGAGGTAAAACATTTTATTATAAAGACGGTATAAAAGCCTATGAACCAAGATATAAAAATATTTTTTACCCAAACGGAGAAGTTGCATACAATAAATTATACAGAAATATATATTACTCTAATGGAAACTCAGCCTATAATTCAAAAAAAGGAATTATTTATGATAAAGAAGGAAAAGTAATAAAAAACAGAGCTGAAATTCCTGAAACAGGTTATATTATTGAAGAAGAAAACATTAAAATTACAATTAAGCCCTACAACAAAATAACCTTTGAAGTAAAACTAGAAGCTGAAGACTTCTATTATACAACTGATATACAAAGCTATATAAAAATATACAGTAAAACAGACAATCAATTACTTAGAACTTTAACGATTAGAATATAACTAAAAAGAAAATCTTTCCAACATCATAATTAAAGAAATACCAGCAATAGCACCCGAGCTAATTAACACATAATCGCGCCTTGGTGTTTTTATATAATTGATAAAAATTGTACTTATAACTAATATTGCCAGAACAATAATAATTTGACCTACCTCCAAGCCTAAATTAAAAGCAAAAAGAGGCAAAACAATATCCTGCTCAGCTCCTAGCATAACCTTCAAATAATTTGAGAAGCCTAAACCATGAATTAATCCAAAAAATAAGGCCGAAAAATATGCAAATAACGACATTCGCCGAGAAATTTCTTTATCTTTGTAAAAAAAGTGCACAAATGCAGATATAAAAATTGTAACAGGAATTAAAAATTCAATTAAACTCGACGATACATTAATTATATCTAAAACAGCCAAAACTAAGGTTAACGAATGACCAATAGTGAAAGCCGTTACTAAAATTAAAACTTTTTTATAGTCCTTTAGCAAATAAATAATGCTTATAGCAACTAAAAATAAAATATGGTCATAACCGTTTAAATCAATAATATGTTCTAATCCCAAACCAAAAAACATTGAAAACATAAGAAAAAATTATGAAAATTTATATGAAAATAATTATCGCTTCAATTTTAATATTAACTATATTTTTAAATGCTGCACACCCCGTGCATATTTCGGTTACAAATATAGAATATATTCAAAAATCAAGAAACTTTAAGGCAAGTATTAGGCTATTTATCGACGATTTTGAACAAGCAATTTATAATAAATATAAAGTAAATTTACTATTAGGAAAAGAAAATCAGTTAAATAAAGCCGATTTCTATATAAATAAATATTGTAAAAATAATTTGCAAATAATATTTAATGGTAATAATAATGTTTCAAATAAAATGACTATTACTTCAACTAAATTAAATTTAAAAGAAAATACAATAACCATTTACTATAAAATTAAAGAAAAAGAACCACAAAAAGTTAGCATAAAAAACACATTATTAAACGATTTATATAAAGATCAAAAAAATTTATTAATTTTTACTTGCAAAAATACCCAAGAAGCTATTAAATTTGATTTTTCAAAAACATATAAAGAATTTACAATAAAATAGGCACTAATCAGATGAAAAAAATATACACATTACTAATAAGCTTACTTCTTTTAAACACAAATATTTTTGCCACACACAACCGTGCTGGCGAAATTACTTACAGGCAACTTTCGCAATATACCTACGAAATTACCCTCGTAACATACACATACACACCCAGTGCAGCAAACGAACAACGAGACCAACTCGAAATGCAATGGGGCGATGATACTTTTGGAGATATAAACAGAATTGGTATTGATTTTTTAGCCGACGAAATTCAAAGAAATACTTACGTTGGACAACATACGTTTCCAGGTGCTGGAGTTTACCAAATCGTTATGTCTGACCCAAACCGAAACGAAGGTATAGAAAATATACCAAATTCAGTAACTGTAATGTTTAGCCTTAAAACAACATTAAAAATTGACCCATCACTAGGATTTAACAGCACCCCTATCCTACTTAATCCACCTATTGACAAAGCCGCACTAAACGAAATTTTCATACACAATCCATCAGCTTACGACCCCGATGGCGATAGCATTTCTTACAAAATGGCAGTTTGCTTAGGCGACAATGCTTTACCAATTGAAGGTTATATGTTACCAAGTGCATCAAACTCAATATCGATAAATGAAACAACAGGCGATTTTATTTGGGACACACCAATACAAATTGGGGAATACAACGTAGCAATTGAAATTGAAGAGTGGAGAGATGGTGTTAAAATTGGAAGTATTATTCGAGATATGCAAATTGAAGTTGAAGAAACGGACAACAATCCACCAGTAATAAATCCTCTTGCCAACTACTGCGTTACAGCTGGAGAAACAATAAGTTTTGAAGTTACTGCAACCGATCCAAATGACGATAACATCACACTTTCGGCTTATGGTGGACCTTTTGAAGTTGAAATTAGCCCTGCAACATTTCCTGAGGTTACACATGCAAGCCCAGTGAGTTCAACATTTACATGGAATACACACTGCCAGCACATAAGGCAGCAAGCATACTCAGCACTATTTCGTGCCGAAGACGATAACCCCGAAGTCAGTTTAACAGATTATGAAGAATCAAAAATAACAATAGTTGCACCAGCACCAGAAAACTTAACAGCATCGCCTTCTAGTAATACTGCATATTTAACTTGGGACACATATTTTTGTACAAACGCAACCGGATTTAAAATATATCGCCGAAAAGACAGCTACAACTTTTCACCATCCAACTGCGAAACAGGAATTCCATCCTACACAGGCTACACACACATTTCTACTGTACCCGGAGCAGATAAAATTTCGTTTTTAGATGATAATGACGGATTTGGACTTGTTCAAGGTTATACTTATTGCTACCGAATTATTGCTTATTTTGAAGAAGGCTCTGAAAGCTATGCCTCCAACGAAGCATGTGTAGAACTAATAAAAGGAACACCCATTTTTACCGAAACAAGTGTAGAACACACTCATAATGAAGACGGTAGCATACACCTTACTTGGATGAAGCCAACAGAATTTGATAATATCTTATACCCTGGTCCTTACAAATATATATTAGAATCATCAGCAGATTTGTATGGACAAAACTACACAAACCCTATTGAAATTATAGGAATTGAAGACACAACTTATATCGATACAATAATTAACACACAGGATAATCCTGTTTCATATAAACTTACACTTTTTAATAATGATGGTGGAGAAATTGAACAAATAGGAACTCCAGGATATACAGCTTCCATTTTTCTTGTTGGACACCCTGAGGATAGAAAAATGCGACTTGAGATTAAAAATAATACTCCTTGGACAAATTATACTTACACAATTTACAGAAAAGATGCTGATTTAGAATGTGTTCCATCAACCGAAGAATATGATTCAGTAGGATTTACAACATCAAATATATTTGTTGACTATGGCTTAATAAACGATGTAAATTACATGTATAAAGTAAAAAGTTATGGAGAATACGATTTAGATTTCATTCCTAAACCGCTAATAAACTACTCACAAGAAATTTGTGTATCGCCACAAGATACAATTCCACCTTGCCCAGTTAGCTTAGAACTAAACTCAAATTGCGACGAGTTTTATAACACACTAACTTGGGCAATTAATGACACCTGCACAAACGACATCGACAATTTTTTAATTTATTATAGCAACACCTACGAAGGCACACTTGAATTAATTGCAACAATTGACGACAGCGGTATTAGAACTTTCAACCATTATCCAATCGAAACATTAGCAGGATGTTATGTAGTAGCACCACAAGACTCAGCAGGAAATTCGATGCCTCCCGAGGATTTAGTAAAAGTCTGTATTGATAATTGCGATTACTACACACTACCAAACGTATTTACACCAAATGGCGATGGCATAAACGATTTATTTATACCTTTTCCCTACTATTTTGTCGAAAAAATTGAACTCACAATATATAACCGCTGGGGAACAGTAGTATTTAAAACCGAAGACCCCGATATTAACTGGAATGGAATAGATTTAGAAACAAAGAAGCTAGTATCGGATGGTGTTTACTATTATATTTGCGATGTTTACGAAAAACGTCTTACAGGCGTAGAAATAAGAAATATTTCAGGCTTTGTACGAATATTCGGCAATAATGGAAACGAAATAAAAGAATAATTTTGTGAAAAATTAATTATTGGAAAAATTCAAATGATAATTGAAAAAGTAATATGTTTTAACAGTCCAATTTATTAAACTTATTCCCCTTTTTAAGAAAAGGAGGTAGATATTCCCCCTTTTAAGTGGGTTAGGGGGATTTCAAACAGTAGTCAAAGAATAAAAAATAATGATATATAATTAGCTTCATAATATAAAGGCAACAAGAAAAATACAATAAAATGATAACAAAAAAGATAAGTATAACTATTATATTAGTTCTTATAATTATAGGAAATATTTTTTCGCAAGAATCAATTTATTTAGAAAAAATATTTAAAGCTGATGCTCAATTTCATTATAAAAATTTTGAAATTGCCGAAAATCTATTTTCAGAAGCAATAAATATTAAAAATAATAATGCTTTAATTTATATTAAGCGAGGAAATTGTTTTTTAGCACAAAGAAACTACGATAAAGCTATAAAAGACTATAAATCAGCGATTTTATTAAAAAACAATATTGCCATATATAAAATAGCTAGAACATACTCATTGGCTAACAATTCAGTAAAAGCTTGCGAATATCTTAACAAGTATTTAAAAACTAAGGGCAAATTTTCGCAGTCGGAAATTAAAATGGATACAGCATTTAGTAATATCGAAAATACTAAAGAATGGAATAATTTATGGCGAAATGAGTTTTATTCTTCTTATGAAAAAGCACTAGAAGAAGCGAAATATCAAATGTTTAGGGACAAGGATGAAGAAGCTCTTGTAATTGTGAACAAAATACTATCTAAAAATAAAAAAAGACACGAAGCACTAGAAATTAGAGGCGATATATTAATAAAATTTAAAGATTATAAGGCTGCAGCAAAAAATTATAGCGAAGCATACAAAATAAAATCACGAAATAGTAATTATATAAAAAAAGCAGGAGATGCCTATTTTCTTGCAAAAAAATATAAAAATGCACTCGAATCATATAATACTTACCTGAAGCAAAGCCCTAGCGACATTTCAATTTTTCACAAAAAGACTTTATGCCTTTACAAATTAAATAATTTAGTAGAAGCCAATAATACATTGAATTTATACTTAAAATATTACACAAAAGATTTTGAAGCTTTACTTTTAAGTTCTAAAATTAATTATGGATTAAAAGAATATTTTACCGCACTTGAAAAAATAAATGTTTGTATTGAAAACGATAAAAATAACATTGAATATTATGTTTTAAGAGGCGATATATATTCCTCTACGGATAACTTTGAAAATGCAAAGAACGACTACGCAATGGCATTAGATTTAAACCCAAAAATGCCCGAAGTATATTACAAAAGAGGTATAGCAAAAATAAAACTACACGATAGTAAAGGAGCTTGCTCCGACTGGCATAAAGCAAAACGTGGAGGCTACCATAAAGCAGCTGATTATATAGAAAAACACTGCAAAAACAATAAATAATTTTATTTATAACAAAATTTTATATTTTTTTGTCAAAAATTTAACTCAGATGCAAAATAATAATAACGAAATAGACATTATAGAACTTATATTAAAAATATACATTTACACAAAAAAGTATATTCTAGTATTTGCAATAGCAATAATTCTTGGAGCAATTGTAGGCTTTTTTAAAAATAAAACTACTACTACACGCTATAAATCTGAAATGATTATTATATCGAAAATACAGAACGACCTAAGTTATAAAACAATGGCTCGTACTCGCAAAAATATAGATGTAGGTGATAATGATGTGATTGTGAATATTATTAAAGCTTTTCAGCAAAAATTATCTAATAAAAACTATGTTTTTCTATCTAAGCAAACAAAACTTACAGAGCTTGAATTAAAAAATATAACTACCATATCGGCAAAAATCATTGAAGACGATAATAGTGCTGATTTTGATTACCTTAGCATAAATGTAAATTCAACAAAACCAGATGTATATAAAAATTTAAGTTTGGGTATTATTAACTATATAAATAATAATAATTATATAAAAAACAAATACAAAAAAGATTCAATATTAATACAAGAACTTATAGCACAAACAGATAAAAAGATTAATGATTTGGAAGAATATTCTGCCCAAAAGTTTGATAAAAATAATAATGATTTTGTTATAATGAATGACAACTCAGTTTATGGCGAAAGTGTACATTTAATGGCATACAAACAAAAACTAGTACAAGAACTAAATAGCCTAAAAACAGCAACAATAATTGAAGATTTTTATATACCAAATTCACCGATAATAACCTCTTCAACAAAAGTAATAATAATGTATTCGGTAATATTTTTTATACTCTCAATTTTACTAGTTTTATTACTAATAATAAATAAAAAAGCAAAAGAATACGTAAAATAGTTCACTCTTAAAATTATTTTTTTTTAACCAAATCATTCATTATCAATTATTTCAACTTCATTATTAAAAATAAAATAATTTAAGAAGAAGGAAATGAAAAATAGCCCAGCTAAAGTATTGAGCATTGATTCAAATAGTAGATTTAGAAAAATAAGAGCTAAAAAAATGAGAAATAATTGATTTTTTTCTTTCAATGCTTTTTCAATTGAGAATATAAATATCATAAGAAAAATAGTAAAACCAATAACACCCGAAGACATAAATACCTGAAGAAATTCATTATGAGCATTATATCCTAAAAATTTCTTTTGTGCAAACTCATTATCCATATATTTTTTATCAAAAACATCTTGTAAATCACCATTTCCAGTTCCAAACCAAAAATAATTATTTATAACATCAATTGCTGTTGTCCAAAACACTATACGTACAGGCATAGCCTTTGTCCCAGAAGTATTTAATGTTAATTGCTTTGCTTCAAGCAATTTGTTTT
>JAOZLS010000197.1 GCA_029934705.1 Bacteroidales bacterium
TTTTCTTTTAATAATTTGAAAACATTCTTAGATTTGCAATTAATATGAATTTATTTAACTGTTAATATATTAAATTATGAAGAAGACAATTATTATCTTATCAGTATTGTTTCTTGCAGCAGGCATCTTTAGTGGATGTAATCCATTGAAAAAAATGGTAAAAAACTCTGATCAAGTAGCATACAAAACTACTCCAAACCCACTTGAAATGCACGCAGGTAAAGTAGCAATCGACATTTCAATTACTTTTCCAGCAAAGTATTTTGGTAAAAAAGTAAAACTGGTTATTACTCCTGCTTTAAAGGCAGACAATGGTTCTGACGAAATCATTTTCAAGACTCAAACAATTATTGGTGAGAAATTTGAAGATAATTACGACGTAATCAACTACAAAGAAGGTGGAGTTTTTACATTTAGAGACACAATTGATTACCAATCGGCTTTTAGAATGTCTGATATGGAATTACGTTTCCAAATGTCAACACAAAAAGGACAAGCAGCAAACCTTACTACAATTAAACTTGCTGACGGTGTAATAACTACTCCAGAATTAGTAATGGGTGGAATGACTGTTGATGGTGGATTATTAACAGGAAACACTTTAGCACAAACGGTTGCTATTCCTGTTACTAAGCCTAAAGCATTACTAGAAACAGAGACAGCAAGATTATTCTTTGACTTACAAAAAGACAAAGTAAAATTAAGCGAATTGAAGAAAGACGAAATAGATAGCTTAAAAGCGTTTATTAAGAGAGCTGCTGTAAACCCAGACATGTTATTGAAAAACATTAAAATTGCAAGTTACGCATCTCCAGATGGAGCAGCTGAATTAAACGAAGGTCTAGTAAAAGGTAGAGGACAAAACTCTCAAAAAGCTTTCCAAAAAGCTTTAACTAAAGACAAAATTGATCTTTCGAATAATGCAGAATTTTTCTTAACAGAAACTACTCCTATTGAAGACTGGGAAGGTTTTAAAACTTTAATTGAAGCTTCTAATTTAGAAGACAAAGACGTTATTTTAAGAGTACTAAGTACTTATAGCGATCCAGACACAAGAGAGCGTGAGCTTAAAAACATGGCTGCTACTTATAATGAGTTAAGAAAAGATATTCTTCCTCAATTAAGACGTTCTGTTATTAAATTAGAATACCAAGGAAGAGAAAAAACTAACGAAGAAATATTAGCGTTAGGAACAACAACTCCTGAAAAACTTCACCAAGAAGAATTAATTTATGCTGCAACTTTAACTGAAGACTTAAACAAGCAAGAGCAAATGTTAATGAAATATGCTGAATTATATCCACAAGATTTTAAAGGATGGAATAACTTAGCAGTTTGCCAAGCAAAATTAGGTAAACTTAATGAAGCTAAAGCTAACTTTGAAAAAGCTCTTAACATAAAAGCTGATCACCCTGCTGCATTAAATAACTTAGGTGTTATTGCAATGGCTGAAGGTAATGATGACGAAGCTTGGGATTATTTTGAAAAAGCAGAAGCTGCAGGTTGTAAAGCACCAGCTTTAGGTTACAACATGGGAGTTATCCTTATTAAGAGAGGACAATATGCTGAAGCTACAAGCAGATTTACTGAAGATTCTTTCAATAGAGCATTAGCACAAACTTTAGCAGACGACAACGAAACTGCTCTAAGCACACTTAACTCTTTAGGAAGTAGTGAATACGGTTTATTCTATTACTTAAAAGCCGTTACATCAGCAAGAGCTGATAACGAAGGCGATGTATTTGAAAACTTAAGAATGGCTGTTTCTAAAGATCAGAAATTAAGAGTTTATGCAATGAATGACTTAGAATTTAGAAAATATTTTGACAATGCAGATTTTAAAGCAATTGTTGAATAATATTATAAAATCTATATAAAAAAAATAGCTTGAAAATTTCAAGCTATTTTTTTTGCCTAAAAATTGACAAATTAACATTAAAACATGCACTTTTGTCATAAAAAACAAACTGGCATACAGTTTGAAAACAATTTCTAAAATTACAATTAATTAAAAATAAGATAAAATGCAAAAAGGTAAAATTAATGTTACTGGAGAAGATATATTTCCAATAATTAAAAAGTTTTTATACTCCGATCACGAAATATTTTTACGAGAATTAGTGTCAAACGCAGTTGATGCAACTCAAAAAATAAAAATACTAAACTCTAAAGGAGAATTTAAAGGAGAACTAGGCGATTTAACAATAAGAATAGCTGTTGATAAAGAAGCAAAAACATTAACAGTGTCTGATGCAGGAATTGGAATGACTAGCGAAGAAGTTGAAAAGTATATCAACCAAATTGCATTTTCTGGTGCCGAAGAATTTGTTGAAACCTATAAAGATGACACAAATGCAATTATTGGACACTTTGGACTAGGATTCTACTCTTCTTTTATGGTTTCTGAAAATGTTGAGATAAAAACAAAATCATTTAAAGAAAACACAAAAGCAGTACACTGGCAATGTGATGGAAGTCCAGAGTTTACTCTTGAAGAAACAGAAAAAGAAAAAAGAGGAACTGACATTATACTTCATATCGACGAGGACTCTATAGATTATCTTGAAGACAGTAAAATTAATGAACTTCTTTCAAAATATTGTAAATTTTTACCTATTGACGTAGCCTTTGGGAAAGAACAAGAATATAAAGACGATAAATATGTTGATACCGACAAAGATAAAATCATTAATAATACCGCTCCTGCATGGACTAAAAAACCAGCAGATTTAAAAGACGAAGATTATAATTCATTTTATAAAGAATTATATCCAGCAACAATTGATGACCCATTATTTCACATTCACCTTAATGTTGATTATCCTTTTGATTTAACAGGTATTTTATATTTCCCAAAATTTAAAAACAACTTTGAAATTCAAAAAAACAAAATTCAACTATACCAAAGACAAGTATTTGTTACAGACTCTGTTGAAGGTATTGTTCCTGAGTTCTTAACACTATTACACGGTGTTTTAGATTCACCTGATATACCTCTTAATGTTTCAAGAAGTTATTTACAAAGCGACCGTAATGTTAAAAAAATTGCAGGACACATAACTAAAAAAGTTGTTGACCGCCTAAAAGAAATCTTTAACAAAGAGAGAGAAGCTTATGAACAAAAATGGGACGATCTTAAATTATTTGTTGAATATGGCATGTTAAGTGATGAAAAATTTGCTGAAAAAGCTGAAAAGATTTTCTTACTAAAAAACATAGACGGTAAATTCTTTACTTTTGATGAATATAAAGAAGTTGTAAAGGAAAACCAAACAGATAAGCATGGTAGCATTATTCACCTATACACGAATAATGCAGACGAACAATATAGTTTTATCGAAACAGCCAAAGCTAAAGGATATGACGTTTTAGTAATGGACGGACATTTGGACGCACACTTTATTAACCAAATAGAATCAAAACAAACTGGCGTTCGTTATTTACGTGTTGATGCAGATGTTATTGACAAGCTTATTGAAAAAGAAGACGGTTTCGAATCTAAATTAAGTTCCGAAAATGAAAAAGATTTAACTCCAATATTCAGAAGTCAATTACCACAAGAAGGAACTTTTTTAATCTCTTTTGAAGCGTTATCAAACGACAATAATCCAATTATTATTACTCAGAACGAATTCATGAGAAGAATGAAGGATATGTCCAAAACAGGAGGCGAAGCAGCAGGATATTATGGTAATTTACCAGAGACTTACAATTTAGTTGTAAACTCAAACCACGATTTAGTATCAACAATTAAAGATAAAATGTACACTGATAAAAGTGCTGATATAGACGTATTCAAAAAAGAAATATTGGCTCTTAATTCTGATATTGATGCTCTTAATAAATTAAAAGAAGGTAAAAAAGAAGAAGAAATTCCTCAAGAAGAAAAAGATAAAGCAGAGGACATTAATAAAAAAATTAGTGAACTCGAGGCTAAAAAAGACAAAGTTCTTGAAGAATATGGAAAAGACAATAAACTTGTTAAACAAATTATAGACTTAGGTCTTTTAGCTAATAACTTACTAAAAGGTGAGCCTCTTAGTAAATTTGTAAAGCGAAGTATTGAACTTATCGAAGAATAAAAATAGAATTTTTCTATAAAAACAAAAAAGCCAGTAAATAATTACTGGCTTTTTCTATACTAAAATATTTGTAAATTATTTTTTAGTATCCTTTTTAGGAGTTACTTTTTTAGTAGAAGGCTTTTTTACAACCTTTTTTACAGGCCTTTCAACATCTACATCTTCATCTAACTTCACTAATAATGTTTCTAATACTGCAATTCTATTCTCAATACTTTCAACATCTTTTGATGTAGCAAAATTAAACGACTTTAAAACTTTTTCTATAATAGTTTTAAATTGGCTTTCAATTTCGTCTCTTTTAGTTTCTGTATTTTTAGTAAAATCGCTTACAATACTTTCACCTTCTTCTTCTGAAATTTTACCATCATCAACTAAGCCTTCAATAGTTGTTTTCATTCTGTCGGCAGTTAAAGAAACAAAACCAACACTTGAATAAACAATTTTTTTTAATATTTTTTGCATTGCTATATTTTTAAATTTATATATACTAAGTTATTATACCTACGTAATTATTAAACCAATTTTAATTAATAAAAATGGAATTATAAAAGCATTCGGGATATTATTTTTTCGCAAGTTTTTCTGCTACAGCTTTTTCAACTTCCTCAAGTCTTTTAGACAATTTAGATATTTCATCAGACTTAGCAAATCTCATTTTACCAGCAACATCTTTAACCATTTTATTTACTTTCTTCTTATATTTTTTTTGAGTCTTTTCTGATTCATTAAAAAAATCTTTTACAATTTTCTTTCCTTCAGATTCAGAAATTTTCTTATCATCAACTAATTCTTCCACAACTGTCTTTATTTTTTCGGCCGATAAAGAAACAAAACCAACACCTGTGTAAACAAATTTCTTCATCAATTTTTCAAAATTTTCCATAATATTATATATTTTATAGTTTTAAATTTATTATGCATGAATAGTATTTTACAAAAATATGACTAATAAATGCTAATGTCAACAGGCACTCACATGTTATACAACATGTAAATTACACACTCGTTTAAAAATGAATGCATTAAGAATGCTTTATTAAACTATTTATTGAATAAATAGAATACAGGATTACCTGATTTAGTAAACTAGTATTATAAAACTTATTGTATCGGTATAGAATTACACGTATTTCGAGATTACATTTCAAACTAAAATTTGATCCAAAACAAATTGCAAATCTAAGCCTACACAAATAGTTTAGCACTGTTAAATTATTTAAGTATTTTAGAAAATGTAAAGTTTTTTTTAAGGATGACACAATAAATTTAAGTTGTTTTTATAATAGAAATTTCGAAAACATGAAAAGAGAAATAAAAAAGATATATTTGCACTTATTGTTTAATTTAGATAAAAATAAAAAGCGATGAAAATTAATTTTATAAAAAGTCAAAGATTTTTTTCTTTAGGATTTATTTTGATAATAATATTTTTCTTCACTAATTGCAACAAAACTGACATTGAAGAAGGATTAACCGAATTTCATACTCCGTTAGCTGACCCTAATGCGGGACCTTCTGCAGGAAACCCTGACGGGAATTATCCGATTCCTACCGAAGCAGCATTAGAAGATGTTTCTAATCCTGATCATATAATTGGAACCGGTACACCTGAGAGTTGTACTGCCGAAGCTTTTATTGCTGCAGTAGCACAAGGAGGTAAAATAGTTTTTAACTGCGGCACTGAGCCCATAATTATTACGCTTAATAAACCTGCAAAAATTTTTAATGATGCAAATCCTGACATTATTATTGATGGAGGTGGATTAGTTACATTGAGCGGAGGTGGGAAAACTCGAATTTTATATATGAATACCTGCGATGAAGATCAACATTGGACAACTTCTCATTGTCAAAATCAAGACTCACCTCGTTTAACTGTGCAAAATTTAGTTTTTGCAGACGGAAACTCAACAACAGAGACAGAATATGACGGAGGAGGAGCAATTTGGGTTCGAGGCGGACGATTCAAAGCAGTAAATTGTAGATTTTTTAATAATGTTTGTGCAAGCAAAGGGCCTGATGTCGGAGGTGGAGCAATAAGGGTATTTAGTCAATATGAAAACTTGCCGGTATATATTGTAAATTCAACTTTTGGAGGACCTAACGGTTACGGAAACATCGGTTCAAATGGAGGTGCTGTAAGCAGTATTGGAGTATCATGGACGATTATAAACAGTCTTTTTTCAAACAATTCAGCAATTGGTAACGGAGGAAATCCAGCAGAAGATGGTACGCCTGGTGGCGGAAGTGGTGGTGCAATCTACAACGACGGTAACACAATGACATTAAGTATTCTGGGAACATTAATTGAACAAAATGAAGTAAATGCTTATGGCTCTGCAATTTTCTTTGTTACTAATGACCATTCTGGCAATATTATAATCGACCAATCAGTTATTCGCAATAATATTGGAGGTTCATGGTATCCTGTTTACCCCGCAATTTCGATGCATAGCGATACACAAATAAGCGTAACTAATTCTGTAATTGAATAGTAAATTAATGATTAAAAGAAAAAAATCATTAATGAGAACGAAAAGATTGTTGCTAATCACATAAAAAAAACGCTGCAACTATTTTATTTCTAAAAAGTTACAGCGTTTTGCGGAGAGAGAGGGATTCGAACCCCCGGTACCTCGCGGTACGCCGGTTTTCAAGACCGGTGCATTCAACCGCTCTGCCATCTCTCCTAAGGCGGTGCAAATATATAAACATATTTTAAAAACACATAAAAAAAAACACTTTTTTTTATTTTTTATATAAGCCCCTCTGTTAAAGGGTTTAATACAACATGTCGAATCAACCAACTAATACTCAGAGTATTAACTGCAATATTCTGACGGCTAGACGTTTAAAAATAATTGAATTTTCAAAAAAAAATTAAAAAAAATGTTGTAAAATTTGCTAGAACGTAGAAATAGTCTATATTTGCAGAGAAATAAATTTATCTAACCATTAATTATTTAATATTATGAATAAAGCTGAATTAATAGATGCAATAGCATCAGGGTCTGGGCTAACAAAAGCCGATTCAAGAAGAGCATTAGATGCTTTCGTTGGTGCAACTGAAACTGCATTAAAAGGTGGTGAAAGAGTTGCTTTAGTAGGTTTTGGAACTTTTACTGTTTCAAAAAGAGAAGCAAGAAAAGGTAGAAATCCTCAGACTGGAGCTGAAATTCAAATCGCAGCTAAGAACGTTGTTAAGTTCAAAGCAGGTAACGATTTATCTAAAAAAGTAAACTAATAATTTATTTTTTTACAAAGAGGGAGTACAATTTTGTACTCCCTCTTTTTTTTGTTCTATAAATTTGTAATTTTACAGCCTCTAATATAACATTATACAAATGACAAATAAACTTATTGAGCATTTAAGCACTTTTGTAACTCAAAAAAGGCTTGATACATTTAATAAAGTTCTGCAAAACAGAACAAAATA
>JAOZLS010000024.1 GCA_029934705.1 Bacteroidales bacterium
TTGGCAATTTAAGTATATACAAAAATAATAAAAAAAATTATTATTAAGAATTATTTTAGAGTTTTGAAACTTGTATTTTTTTTAGTTAATTTACATCAAATATAAAACACAGTTTAGACTAAGCATATATTTTATAGAAGCACGCCTATAAATAAAAGTAATCGTCTAATAATCATTATATTAAACGACATAATTCGTGTTTTATAAAAAGCTGTAATGTAAGTATTGTAATTGCCAAAATTGAATATGTTACTGAAATATATTTTTATAAAGCATTTTTATTTTCATTTTTTAGCTTATTAAGCTTAAGCAAAATATAATTTTATACTTTTAAACCTGAATTAAACATTAAAATAGTAGAGAATTACAAAAAATGAGTGTAACTATATTAATAATTATCATAATAATTTCATTAGTCTTTTCTGCTTTTTTTTCAGGCATGGAAATAGCTTTTGTTACAGCCAGTAAATTCCGTATTGAACTTGAAAAGAAACAAAACTTCTTTTCTTCTAAAATAATTGAAGTTTTCACAAATAACCCTGGTCAGTATATTGCTACAATGCTTGTAGGCAACAATATAGCAATGGTTATATATGGTTTATTCTTTGCAAAACTTGTTGAAACGCCTATTAAAAATTATATTTCAGAAAATGAAATTAGTGTATTATTAATTCAAACAATTATTTCGACAGCACTAATTTTAGTTACAGCTGAATTTTTACCTAAAACTATTTTCAGGCAAAATTCAAATTTCTTTTTAAAATTTTTCTCATTACCCGTTTTCTTATTTTATACATTATTTTACCCAATAGCAAAATTTACTGTTTGGTTTTCAAATATTATTATAAAAATTATTTTTAAAGAAAACATTCAAGAAAACCAAAACATCCTATTTGGAAAAGTTGACTTAAATACATTTTTAGAAGAAAATGAAACAACAGAAAATCCTAGTACTATTGAACATGATGTTAAAATTTTTAAAAATGCACTCGATTTTTCAAAAATAAAAATACGAGAATGTATTGTTCCTAGAAACGAACTAATTGTTGCCGATATAAATTCTAGTATAGAGAAAGTAAAAAGTATTATTATTGAAAGTAAGGTTTCTAAAGTATTAATATATAAAGATACTATTGACAATATAGTTGGTTTTATGCACACTCTTGATATTTTCAAAAAGCCCAAAACAATAAAATCGGCATTAAATAAAATTATTGTAGTTCCGGAAACCATGCCTGCTAATAAGTTATTAAATAAAATGCTAAAAACACACCAAAGTATTGCTCTTGTTGTTGATGAATTTGGAGGAACATCAGGTGTTGTTACAATGGAAGATATTATTGAAGAAATTGTTGGAGAGATTGAAGATGAACATGATATAAAAGAATTAACAGATCAGCGAATAACCGAAAATGTTTTTATTTTTTCGGGAAGACAAGAAATTGACCTAATAAATGAAAAATACAATCTTAAAATACCAAGTTCGACTAATTATGAAACAATTGCAGGTTACATATTAAATATTTACGAACAAATACCAAAGAAAGGCGAAATTATACGTAAAAATAATCTCACATTTGAAATACTTGAAATAGAAGGTCCTAAAATAGAAAAAATTAAACTTATTGTAAATCAGTAGTATGAGCGAACAAATTAAACACGAATGCGGAATTGCATTAATAAGACTTTTAAAGCCAAAGGAATATTACCAAAAAAAATATGGTACTAATAAGTATGCCTTAAAAAAGCTATATTTATTAATGGAAAAACAACACAACAGAGGGCAAGATGGTGCAGGAGTTGTAAGTTTAAAACTAGACCTAAATCCGGGTGAAAAATATATTTTTAGAGAGCGTTCAAATAAGCAAATGCCCATAAAAGATGTATTTGACAAAATTTCGTTACGTTGTAATGATATAGATACGGGAAACGACCCATTTGCTGGCGAAGTTATGTTAGGACACCTTAGATACGGAACTTTTGGAAAAAATAATATAGAAAGCGTACACCCTGTTATGCGTCAAAATAATTGGCGAAGTAGAAACTTAGTTTTAGCAGGAAACTTTAACATGACAAATGTTGACGAACTTTTTGAAAATCTTAAAAATTATGGTCAACACCCTGTTGATTATTCTGATACTGTTACTGTTCTAGAAAATTTAGGACATTTTTTAGACCAAGAGAACCAAGGACTTTTTGAACTTTACAAACTTAGAGGACACTCACACCAAGACATAACAAATTCAATTGAAAAGAATATTGATATAGAAAACATCCTACGCTCATCAAGTAAATATTGGGATGGTGGCTATGCAATGGCAGGAATTATAGGACATGGCGATGCTTTTGTTCTTAGAGACCCCTCTGGTATTAGACCTGCATTTTGGTATGCCGATGACGAAATTGCTGTTGTTGCCTCAGAAAGACCTGTAATTCAGACAGTTTTTAATGTTTTAGCTAAAAATGTTAAAGAAGTTACCCCAGGACATGCCCTAATTATTAAAAAAGATGGCAATGTTTATGAAACCATGATAAAAGAACCTCTCGAAAATAAAGCCTGCTCGTTTGAGCGAATATATTTTTCAAGAGGAACAGACAAAGATATATATGAAGAACGAAAAAAATTAGGTGAGTTAGTTACACCAGAGACTTTAAAAATTATTGATTACGATATTAAGAACTCAGTATTTTCTTTTATTCCAAATACAGCTGAAACTGCATTTTATGGCATGATTAAAGCCGTTGAAACATACCTTAATGATGTTAAAAAAACAAAAATTTTAGAAGCAGGAAAAGAGATTACCGAAGAACAGCTAACAGAAATTTTAGCAATGCGACCAAGGGTCGAAAAAATAGCTGTAAAAGATGTTAAACTTCGTACATTCATTACTCAAGACTCCGAAAGAGACGACATGGTAGAACATGTTTACGATATAACTTACGGAACGGTTGTTGAAAACAAAGATAACCTTATAATTATTGACGACTCAATTGTTAGAGGTACAACTTTAAAGCAAAGTGTAATAAAAATTCTTGACAGATTAAAACCTAAAAAAATTGTTGTAGTTTCATCGTCGCCACAAATAAGATACCCCGACTGTTATGGTATTGACATGGCAAAACTAGGCGATTTTATTGCATTTAGAGCAGCTGTTGAATTACTAAAAGAAACAAAACAAGAAAATATACTTGAAAGTGTTTATAAAAAATCAAAAGCTCAAGAAAACTTACCAAAGGAAGATATTGTTAACTTTGTAAAAGAAATTTATAAGCCATTTAGCCCTCAACAAATTTCAGATAAAATTGCCCAGCTTGTTACAAGTAAAAGTATTAATACTGAAGTTAAAGTAATATATCAATCTATTGAAAACTTGCATAAAGCAATACCAAATAATAAAGGAGACTGGTATTTTACAGGAGATTATCCAACACCAGGAGGCAATAAAGTTGTTAATAAAGCATTTATTAATTATTATGAGGGGAAAGCTGGACGAGCATACTAATATAGATTAAATTGACGCTACATTGTCCTAAAGACGAATGCAGGTCAAAATAACACTAGTTTGAAATAGAAGATATTAACTTATGATAATTCACTAATAAGCTAAAAATGAAGGCAGAAAAGGTAATAAGTTGTACAAAAATTGCAAAGCATTATAGAGTAGGAACACAAACAGTAAAAGCCCTACGAACTATTGATTTGATAATAAATAAAGGTGAGTATGTGGCAATTATGGGACCATCAGGCTCAGGAAAATCAACACTTATGAATATTATTGGTTGTCTTGACACGCCAACCAAAGGAGAATATATTTTAAATGGAACTGATGTTAGCAAAATGACTGACGACGAACTTGCCACAACTAGAAATAAAGAAATAGGTTTTGTTTTTCAAACTTTTAACCTGTTGCCAAGGTATTCGGCTCTTGAAAATGTAATGTTACCACTTATTTATGCAGGCTATAGCAAAACAGAACGACAAAACAAAGCCGAAAAAACACTCGAAGATGTTGATTTAACCGATAGAATAACTCATAAACCAAATGAGCTATCGGGAGGACAACGCCAAAGAGTTGCTATTGCACGTGCATTGGTTAATAATCCTTCAATAATTTTAGCTGACGAACCAACAGGAAACCTCGATTCAAAAACATCGGTTGATATAATGAATATTTTTTCTGAAATTCATAAAAAGGGAAATACAGTTATTATTGTTACTCATGAAGAAGATATAGCAAAATATGCACACAGAGTAATTCGGTTAAGGGATGGAATGATAGAAAGCGATAGTATTAATTAATACCAATTAGAAACAAAAACTACCGAAATAATTGATATAATTTAGATGATAATTAGATTTTTCGTAAATTTGTAATATAATTAACAAAAGAGTTAGGCTAATAAGAAAACAGTATCAAATGTTAGAAAATATAAACACTTTACGTGAAAGACTTTTATATGAAGTCAACAATTCAAACCCAGAAACTTTAGAACTGTTTTATAATTTCATACAAGTTATAAAAAAAGCGACAAAAAAAGAAAAGCTAACAACAAATGACAAACACCCGCTTGCTGAATTTGCTGGCATGTTTAGCTATGATGAAGGACAAGAAATGATAGATTGTATTAACCGTTAATTTAATAACATTGAAGGCGAATGGTAATAGCGATAGACACAAACATAGCTGTAGATTTTTTTCGTAATAACAAAGAAATTATAAATAAAATTTCTTCTTATAAAACAATATATTTACCAATAACAGTTGTTGGAGAGTTACTATTTGGTGCTTTAAATTCTATAAAAAAGTGAAGAAAAGCTTATAAAAACACAAGAATTTATAAGAAATTGTGAAATTTTAAACATAAATTACATTGTTGCGGAATAATATGCCAAAATTAGAAAAGATTTAAAACTAAAAGGGAAACCAATCCCAGAAAATGATATTTGGATTGCTGCAACTTGTAGTGCAAATAATATTTCATTGATAACAAATGACAAACATCTTAAAAATATAGACGATAAATATTTACAACTAGACTAATTCATAAATATAAAATACAATAATACCAATTTGGTATAAAACTCATCTCTAACAACTAAAATGCCAGATTTTATTGCCATACTAGGAAGTAATAGTCTTCGCAAAACAATTGATATTGCTGCTGAAATTGCAGGAAATAACAAAAAACATTTTGCCGAAATAATGGATATTACAATTAATAAAAAATATCCTCTAAATATGAGAGCAGTTAGGGTAATTGAGATATGTTCTAATCAATATCCCGAATTATTTTTACCATATTTAGAATCGTCTATAAAACAATTTCCTAGTTTTAAAATTGATGGTGTTAAAAGAGTTTTTCCTAAAATATTTGTACAATATATTGGGAAAATGAGCGATAATGGAAAAACAATTCTTATAAATACTTGTTTCGACTATATTTTAAACAAAAACGAAGCATCGGCAATAAGAACAAACTGTATGCAGCTAATGTTTGAAATGACTAACAAAATACCTGAAATAAAAGAAGAATTAAAATCTGTTTTAGAGTATATTTACGACGAAAGTTCAGCTGCAATTCAAGCAAGAACTCGCATGATACTAAAAAAAATGAAGTAATATGAATATTGAAAAAAGAATAAATGCCTTTGTAAAACTAGGTGAAAAAATAACATCTGAAATTGAACAATTTACTACAATTACTGCAAATCAATGGTTTACACCCGAAAATATAAACTTTGCAGTTCGGCAAATAGCTATAGCTCTTAAACAAAAAAATATTGTTAGTTGGACTAATAACTACCCCGATTTAAAACAAGAAAAAGCTCCAATAAAAATAGGTGTAATTACAGCAGGGAACATACCATTAGTAGGATTTCACGATTTTTTAACTGTACTAATTTCTGGAAATATTTTTGTAGGTAAACTATCGTCAAAAGATGATAAGTTAATGAATTTACTAATAAAAATGCTAATTGAAATTGAACCCGAATTTAAAAATAGAATTTCTATAAAAGAAGACAAACTATCTGATTTTGAAGCAGTAATAGCTACTGGCAGTAACAATTCCGCCAAATATTTTGAATACTACTTTGGGAAATATCCAAATATTATTAGAAAAAACAGAAACTCGGTTGCAGTTATTACAGGAAACGAAACAAAAGAAGAATTAACTCTTCTTGCCAACGATATTTTTATGTATTTTGGACTAGGATGTAGAAATGTATCAAAATTATTTTTACCAGAGAATTATGATTTAGCAAATATTTTTGAAAATTCATTACATATACAAGACGTTAGAAATCATAATAAATACGCAAATAACTACGACTATAACAGAGCAGTATATCTTATGAATCAAGTCAAATTTTGGGATAATGGGTTTATGATTTTAAGAGAAGATATAAATTACGCATCGCCTGTTTCTGTCGTTTATTTTGAGCATTACTCAAAGCTAGAAGCCGTAAAACAAAGACTTCTTTTTGATTCAGAAAAAATTCAATGTATAGTTTCGCAAAAAAACGTGATAGAAAACTCAATATATTTTGGAGAGACACAAAGCCCTGAACTTTGGGACTATGCAGACAATGTTGATACTATGAAATTTCTTTTAAACTTGAACCTTAAATAATGAAAAAAAATCTAATAGTAATTTTAGGTCCAACAGGAATAGGAAAAACAGATTTAAGCATAAATATTGCAAAAACGCTTGAAACAGTAATTATTTCTTCAGATTCCAGACAATTATATAAAGAACTTAAAATTGGTACTGCTGTTCCTACCGAGGAGCAACTAAACGCTGTAAAACACTATATGATAGGCAATAAATCAATTTTTGATTATTATAGTGCAGGCAAATATGAGCTAGAAGTACTTGAAATTTTGAAAACAATTTTTAAAACTAAAGACAACGCATTATTAGTTGGTGGCTCGGGAATGTATATTGACGCAATTTGTAAAGGAATTGATGATTTGCCTGATATTAAGCAAGATATAAGAAAAGATTTATGTAAAAGATATGATTCAGAAGGAATTGAAAGTCTTCGTTTTGATTTAAAAAGACTTGACCCAGAATTTTATAATATAGTAGATTTACGAAACTCTAAAAGAATTTTAAAAGCCCTTGAAGTTTGTATTCAAACAGGAAAAACATATAGTTCTTTTAGAACAGAAACTAAAAAAGCAAGAGATTTTAACATTATAAAAATAGGATTGAACAAGGATAGAGAAGAATTATACCAACAAATTGAAAAAAGAGTTGATATAATGTTTAAAGATGGACTTTTAGATGAAGCAAAAGGCTTTCTTGGACACAAAGATTTAAACTCGTTAAATACTGTAGGTTACAAAGAAATTTTCCCATATTTTAATAACGAATATTCTTTAGAGGAAGTAATTAGGTTAATTAAAAGAAACTCGAGGCGGTATGCAAAAAGGCAAATGACATGGTTTAAAAAAGATGAAGAAATTAACTGGTTTAATCCTGAAAATGAACAAGAAATTACAGAATTCATATTAAATAAAATAAATGAACAATAAGCCAGAAAATATAACAGTTAGAGTTTACGGAATTTTAATAAACAACAAAAATGAAATTCTGTTGAGCGACGAATTTGCTTTAGGACAAAAACTCACTAAATTCCCTGGAGGAGGTTTAGAACTTGGCGAGGGAACTAGAGAAACACTTATTCGTGAATTCGAAGAAGAATTTAATCAAGAAATTTATGTAAAAGAGCACTTTTATACTACAGATTATTTTCAAAATGCTTATGGTCTTGACAAATATCAACTTCTAAGTATTTACTATTTTGTTGAATTAAAAGGCGAAAACAAACTAAAAATATCAAAAAAGCCGTTTGATAAATTAGATTTTAAACCAGGAGACCAAACAATTAGGTTTGAAAATATTAATAATTTAACTGAAAATGATATTAGTTTTCCTATTGATAAAACAGTATTACAAAAATTAAAAAACACCTTATAAAATGAAAGTAATAATTTTAGGACCAGCCCACCCATTAAGAGGCGGAATTGCGGACACAAATGAATCAATGGCTCGTGCGTTTTTAAATCAAGGACACGACACTCAAATTTTCACTTTCAAACTACAATATCCTAATTTTTTATTTCCAGGAAAAACGCAGTACTCCGAGGAGGAAGCTCCTGAAAATTTAAAAATAACGGAAATTATAAATTCAGTAAATCCATTTAATTGGATTAAGACTGCAAATAAAATTAATATGGAAAAACCAGATATTCTTATTGTAAGATATTGGTTGCCATTTATGTCGCCATGTTTAGGAACAATTGCGAGGTTTACAAATAAGAAAACCAAAATTATTGCTTTAACCGACAATATTTTACCTCACGAAAAACGCTTTGCCGATAAATTATTTACAAAATATTTTGTAAACTCATGCAATGGTTTTATTACTATGTCCAAAACTGTTGAAAAAGAGTTAGAGTTGTTTACTAATAAGCCAAAAATATACATTCCCCACCCTATTAATACTAATTTGGGTGAAAAAACTGATAAAATCATTGCTCGTTCAAAACTAAAACTTCAACAAGAAGGCAAGTACATTTTATTTTTTGGTTTGGTTAGAAAATATAAAGGACTTGATATTTTGCTTAATGCAATGGCAGACACAAAAATTAAACAGGCAAATATTAAACTTATTATTGCAGGCGAATTTTACGACTCGCCACAAGAATACCTCAATTTAATTGAAAAACTTAAAATTAAAGATTCTGTAATAATTGATAACAGGTTTATTCCTTTAGAAGAAATAAAAACGTTTTTTTCAGCAGCCGATATTTCTGCCCAGACGTACCGTACAGCAAGCCAAAGTGGAATAAGTCAGCTTGCATTAAATTTTGAATTACCAATGCTAGTTACTAATGTTGGTGGTTTATCGGAGGTTGTTAAACATAACGAAACTGGCTTTGTAACAAGTTTAGAGCCTTCTGAAATAGCAAATACTATTTACAATTTTTTTGAAGAAAATAAGGCTAAATATATTATTGAAAACATTAAGGAAGAAAAAAAGAAATTCAGTTGGAATAACTTTGTAAATCGTGTGATTGATGAACTTTAAGAGTAGCTTTTAGATTTCAATTTTAGAAGAAATCAATATCACCATAATCATCTTGAATTTTAACTCCAAGTACAAGTACATCATCTAGTTGCTTAACGCCTGAACGCCAATTTTCAAAATTATCAAAAAGAAGTTCCTTTTGTTTAGCCATTGGTTTATCATAAATATCAATCAATAACTTTTTAAAGCGTTTTGTCTTAAATTTATCTTTATTTTCTCCTCCAAATTGATCTATATAACCATCGGAAAATAAATATAAAATATCATCTGTTTCAAGTGAAATTTTATGATTTGTAAAAGAACGCTCTTTAACATAAACTCCAACAGGCATTCTGTCTGGCTTTATATGACGTAATGTAGGTGTATCATCTTCAGCATTTTTATTAATAATGTACAATGGGCTATTTGCTCCTGCATACTGCACTTCTTTTTTCTCTAAATCAATAATGCACAAAGACATATCCATACCATCGGTACTTTTGCCTCTCACATTTTCTTGATGTAATGATGTTTTTACCCTTTTTCGTAATTCATTTAAGATATCGCTAGCTGTTGGATTTTTATCTAACCTAACAATTTCATTTAACAGAGCTATTCCAAGCATACTCATAAAAGCACCTGGTACGCCATGCCCTGTACAATCGGCTGCAGCTACTGCCACAAAATTATTAACTTGTTTTATCCAATAAAAATCACCACTTACAATATCTCTAGGTATATATAATATGAAATTTTCAGGAATAAACTGTTTAATAAATATTGAGTTTGGCAATACAGCCTGCTGAATAAATTGTGCATATCGAATACTTGAGGTAATATTTTTATTTATTTTCTCAAGCTTATTTTTTTGACTTTCAAGCTCTTCTTCTGTTGAAATATTTCTATAAATCCCTTCAATTGCAATTAAGTTCCCTTTTTTATTAAAAGTTCCCTTATTTGCTTGAACAATCCAACGTTCGTTTCCCTCGGGGTCTATAATTTTATACTTTAAAGTTGGGGCAACTCCCCAGTCTGTTTCTAGGTTATCTTCGTAATAATCAATATAATCGGGATGCAATATTTTATCTATAAAATTGGGCGTTTTATAAAAACTATTTTTAGAGTAGCCAAAAACTTTTAATGCAGCTGGGCTTATATATTCATATTTCCCTTCAGGACAAGTCATTCTAAAAACAGCATCGTCAAGCCCTGTTATAAGCCCACTATATTTTCTTTCGCTTTCTACAAGTTCTTTTTCAATTTTTTTTCTTGTATGAACTTCTTGCCTCAAACGCTCATTTTGCTGTTGTATAATCTCTTTTGAATATTTTAATTCTAAGTGAGTATTTACTCTAGCTAAAAGTTCTTTTATTTTAAACGGTTTTGTAATATAATCTACTGCACCCACATCAAAACCTCGTATTATATCTTCGGTTCTATCTTTTCCTGTTAAAAAAATTACTGGAATATGTTTTGTCTGTTCATCTGATTTTAAAATTTCGCAAACTTCAAAACCATCCTGAATAGGCATAATTATGTCTAAAAGTATTAAATCTGGTTTAAATAAATTTGCTTTTTTTAATGCCATTTTACCATCTTCTGCCTTAATTACATTAATATCCATTGCGGATAATAAGTCTTCAAGAAGCATTAAATTTGCTTGAATATCATCTACTATTAATAGTGTTGCTTTAAAATTTGGCATTATTATAACTTTAAAATTGTAAACAATTCAAAATTAACAAAAACTTTGAATTATTCAAGTTGTTTTATATTTTTTTAAAAAAAATTGTATAAAAAAGAGTTCTATAATTCAAGATAACAACACAAAAACAGTACCTAATATTATTTATTGATTAAATTAAACCAATAATATTGTTATAAATCAAGTTTAAGCACTAGTACTGTTTGCGAATTAATTTTTATAATACCATTTTCAATAATAATATTTTTGTTAGTATATGGTTTGTTTGTACTTGAATTTAGTAAAATTTCCCAGTGTAAATTTATGTCAATATTAGTATTTTTAAATAATAATTCTTTTTTTGATGTATTTACGATAACTGCTACTTTATATTTTTTATCCGCTTGTATTAAATATGCAATATTTATATCGTTATAAAACTTCTCTAATTGTTCTAATTTATAATTTTTTTCGGCTAAATTTATGTGTGCTTCAAATTTACTATTAATGCGTGATGCCGAAATTGAATTATTCCCTGTCTCCGAATATGCATAATTTATATAATCCCATTGTCCAGCACTTTTTACTAACTTGAAATTTAATTCTGGAGTATTTGTCCACAAATTTATATTAAAAGCATCTATTTGAGTCCTATTAAAAGTTATTTTACCATTTCCATAATTATCAAAATCTACATAATACTTATTTTGAAGTGGGTTAGCATCTTTTTCTTGCACTTCTCCTGTTAAATAATAGCGTTGGTTTGCTGGTCCGCTACTAAAATTGATTGTTAACTCTTTTAATTTTTTATCATAAAATGTATTTATTTGATATTTTTCTTCTTCTAAAATGTTTTCATTTTTCAGAAAAATAAAATTATTATTTAAGTTTTGGGGTGAATTTTGCCACAAATCAAAATACTCTCTTCTAAATTTTATTACTTTTTTAAAATAGTTTAATAAATCATTTGCGAAAAAAGAATATTCATTTGTCAATCTACTCCATCTCATCATATTAGTGTAATCTACAGACTGATACGAGTTTTCCTGAAACCTATTTGTATCTTCTTCCCTATCGACATTAACAGAAGTTAATGCTCTGTTTTCTTCTATATCAAAATCGGCTAAAGGTTTTGTTCGCATTATTTCGTCGCCAGCTTGCAAAATTATTTTTCCTTGCGAAGTAAATAATATTGTAGCAGCCATTTTTACTAATTTTAATCGCTCTAATTTCGATTCATCCTTTACCGATAAATTTATTTTATCCCAAATTGTTAGTCCGTCATGAATTGAAAAATAATTAAGACACTCGGCTGAATTGCGAGCAAAAACATTATACTTATCGAAAAAAACATTATTTGCAAATACTGAATTACTACAATTATAATATTTACATCCCCCAACTATACCTGATGCTAAACGACTGTTTTCAAATAAATTACCTTGAACAACACCGTGATAATTCTCATTTCCAGCGAGTGAATCTCGAAAAGAATCGTTAAAAATTGCAATATGTAAATCCTCAGTAGGTAAATTATCTTTTGTATAAGCCGAGTTGTCATCAATGTCTGTAAAATTCCACGCTTCGCCTTGTAAAATCAAATCATTTATATTATTTGTATTATATTCTGCACCTACTTCATATCTTATTTGTCGCATAGTTTCATGGTCTAAAAAGCCCATTAAATCAAACCTAAAACCATCAATTTTATACTCTGCAACAAAATATTTTAACACATCAACAATAAATTTGCGAACAGATTTATAACGAGTTTCTAAACTAGGTCCAGCCCCTGTATGCCCGGATATTGTGCCGTCATTTTTTAATCTATAATAACAACCAGGAGCAATATTCTCAAAAGTTTCAACTATATAGGTATGGTTAAAAACCACGTCTAATATTACCCCAATTCCTTTTTTATGCAAGCTGTTTATTAAACTTTTAAACTCTAAAATTCTACCATACGGATTATTTGGTTTTACAGAATACCGCCCTTCAACAGTAAAATAATTCAGTGGGTCGTACCCCCAGTTGTAGTTAGATTTCTTAGATGTTTTATCAGTAAAACTTTTATCTTCTTCGTTTAAAGTATAACATTTATTTATAGGTAAAAGCTGAACGTGTGTTATTCCTAAATCCTGTAAATAATTAATTTTTGTTGTAAAGCCAGTATAAGTTCCTGCAATATTTTTTTCTATAATATTAGGTTCAATAGTAAAATCTCGTACATTTATTTCGTAGAAAACAGTATCGAGTTCCGATTTTATAAATTTAGAATTCAAAAACACTTCATTTTCTTCTTCTAAATGTAAAATATCCGATTTTAAATCTATTACAGCCGATTTTCCTATTTCATCTTTTTTGGAATTAAAAATTGCCATCGATTTTGAATATGGATCAAGAGCTTGAGTAATTTTATTATATGCATAAATTAAATACCTGTAATAAATAGCTTCATTATCGCTAAACTGTATTTCGTTTTTTGAAATTTCAGCTGTCCAAATCCCTTTTTCTCCTCTTTTTGCTAAAAATGTTTTATTTTGAAATATTCTATTTTGATTTTTATCAAAAAATATAATTTCGGCACGTATTGCTGGGGGCGACCAAAATTTAAAACTCAAAAAAGTATTTGAAATAGAAAGCCCAAAATTGGTTTCGCCTGTAATATCAAAATCTGTATCAATAATTCCACCTAAGGCAGGATTTAAAATTACATTTACCTTATCATCGTTAATTTTAATTTTATAATTTTTATACAAACTAAAATCTCCTATCAGCACAACAGTTCCATTCCTTTTAATCATCTCATAATTAGAAACTTTATCAAGAGTAAACTCATTATTATAACTAACTGCATAAAGTTGTATTTGCGAAATATCAACTTCGTTATATAAATAAATTAAAATTTCTGTTTCAGAAATAAATAAAGCCTTTTCTAAATTTACATTTTCAGAATTTTTAAATATATTGTAATCGGAAAGATTTCTGGAATTATGAATCATTTTTGCTTTTTTAATTATTTAAAAGTTTGGTTCACTCCAAAAAGTCATTTTACCCCTAAATCCCCTAAAGGGGACTTTTAGAACTTTCTGTGTTTCAATACTTTCCCTTTAGTGGCTAGGGGTAAAAAAATATTGAAATTCAAAAAGTTTGACTTTTCGGAGTGGACTCAAAGTTTGGTTTTACAATGTTACAAATTATTTAATGATACAACGGTTTAATTATACAATTATTTAAAATAAGATGGAATTATATTATCGAAAAATAGGAAAAGGTACACCTTTAATTATATGCCATGGACTATACGGAATGTCGGAAAACTGGCTTCCTATTGCAAAGGCGTTGTCAAATAGTTTTGAAATTTATTTACCCGACATGCGAAACCACGGGTTATCGCCACATTCGCAAAATCATTCTTACAAAGATTTAAGTAAGGATATTTATGAATTAATAATTAAAAACAATTTGAAAGATGTAACACTTATTGGTCATTCAATGGGAGGAAAAACATGTATGCAACTTGCTGTAAATTACCCAGAAATAGTAAAAAGACTTATTGTAATTGATATTTCGCCTAAAGAATATAAGAGTAAAAATACTGGTGGTATTAATCATAACAAAGTGCTTAATTTTATGATTAATACTAATTTTTCAGAAATAAAATTGAGAACTGATATTACAAATTTAATTTCTAATAATTTTAGTGATAATTTCACAAGGCAATTTCTACTAAAAAATATAAAAAGAGGTAAAAGCTCAAAATACGAATGGAAATTGAATGCTAAAACCTTATCAGAAAAGCATTTCAAGATTTTGAAAGGAGTAAATTTCGATAATAAAAAGATATTATGCCCTAGCCTCTTTATAAAAGGTGCAAATTCAAATTATATTTCAAAAGAAGATGAAAAATTTATTCATCAAAATTTTGGAAATGCCATAATCGACAAAATTTCAAGTTCTGGACATTTTATTCATGTAGAAAACCCTTTGGAGCTTATTAATATGTTAAATGTATTTTTAAGCAGACCCCACAGCATTAACGTATTTTAATATGCACATGTATGGATCTTGTCACAAATACATACATAAAAGACAATTTTATCTTTTTTATTTATATATTTACTATTCAGACAGGTTTATGGTTTCTCAAAACCATATAATTATAATTTTAGTATTAATTAAAATCGTTATTAAAATGAAAAAAATCTACATCATTCTAATCCTTTTTTCTGTGCACATAAGTCTAGTAGCACAAAACGACACTATTGACATTTTTAATTTAACTCTTGAAGAGCTCATGGAGTTAAAGATTACCTCTGTTTCAAAAATTTCAGAATCCGCTTTGGAAGTACCACAAACAATTATCATTATTTCCGAAGAAGAAATACGACAAAGAGGCTATATTGATTTAGAGCAATTATTTCATGACCTACCTGGTTTTGATATTTCGAGAGGTAATGGTACACAGTATTCTCAGATTTACCAAAGAGGTTATCGTTCAAAAAATACAGAACGAACATCATTACTAATTGATGGAGTTGAGGAAAATGATCTTTGGAGTAATAGTGTATGGCTTTCGCGCCAGTACCCTTTAAGTAATGTAAAAAGAGTTGAAGTAATATACGGTCCAGCTTCAACCATGTATGGTGCAAATGCCTTTCTTGGTGTAATAAATATTGTTACAAAAACAAGTGATGATATAATTAAATCTGGAAATAAAGTTGGTGTAAGTTCGCAAACAGGCTATGGTTCTTGGAATACAATGTACACAGATATTTCTCTTGCTTCAAAATTCTCCGATGATGTTTCGTTATTTATATCAGGAAGAATATACAAATCTGATGAAATGGATTTGTCAGGCTATGACGATTGGGACTATGACTTATCTAACTACAGTTTAGACTATTACAAAACAAAACTAGGTACAACAAGTGATATTATTGCACAAGCTGCTAAGGACTTAGACAACCAGTCCTATTATAATGACCCTGAACTAAATGGAATAAGCCCTAAATACAGTAATACTACTGATGATTTTCTAATATATGGCAAACTTAAAATGAAAAACTTCACTCTTGGTTTTCAAACATATAAACGTGATGAGGGATATGGGTCTTGGTATAGAGATGATTATGAACTTGGGCCAGAGAATGGAGGAAGTTGGGTTCCAATGAATACTTTTTTATATACAAAATACGAACATAAATTTAATGATAAATTATCCGCAACAAGTTTTTCCAGCTTTAAATCTCATAAGTTAGACGGTTCTTGCGAAGAATTCTACTATATAGGATATATGAATGGAGGATATGGTTTGTCAGATCTTACTAATAATGCAGGAGATTTACTTAATTCAGCCGAAATGGGTGTTCCATATTGGTGGCACGCTTGGTATCATACGTATTCACAACAAATGCGTTCAGAATTAAGATTTGCATACAACCCTAATGACAGAATAAATATTGTTACTGGAGTTGAAGTAAGATATACCCATGCTCAAGGAAATTATATTGTAAGTACTACAGAAAACCCCGAAGACGAGGCTTTCCCTCCTGAAATTGCCGGCGGTAACCATTTTTTCAGTACTGATATAGGTCTTTTTGCACAGGGTAATTTTAAATTTACTGATAATTTAAAAGTTGTTGCAGGAGCCAGAATAGATAATAATAAGATACGAACACAGGGTGGATATGGAACTGTTATTAATCCTAAATTTGCAATAGTTTATACTCCTGGTGATTTTATTCTAAAAGGCATGTACTCTCAGGCATTTATGGATGCTAGCTATTGGACAAAATTTGGTACAACTCCAGGCCGACTTCTCAACAATCCTACTTTAACTCCAGAAGAAGTAGATAATACAGAAATAAGTGCAGCATGGAAAATAAACAATTATTTGTTTACTGATATTGGAGCTTATCATTCAAACTACGATGGTATTGTTGGTACAGCTAGAGTTCAATTTGAGGATGAAGATGGAACTATTGTTGAAACAGAGCAACATCAGGCACTGGGATCCCTAACAATACAAGGGCTATACGGTAATTTCAGAGTAAAATACATGAATTACTCTGCATGTTTAAACTATACATATACATCTCCTTACAATACTACTGAAACTGAAAAAGTAAGAATTGGTGATATAGCAGACCATCAATTTAATGCTATAGCTAATGTTTTATTCTTCGAAAAACTTAATATTAATTTAAGATTAAATTATGTAGGCGAAAAGCCAACTGGAGCGGAAACAACAATTTCGTCTAATCCATTAACTAAAATTGATCCTTATACTATTTTAAGTGGAGCAATATCATACAAAATACATAAGGCAATTACGTTGCAAGTTACTATAAATAATATTTTAGATACTGAATATTATCACCCTGGTATCCGTAGTGCTAATGGTGATTATTATGCATCAGTAATGCCACAAAATGAATTAAATTATATGCTTAAACTTTATGTTGATTTATAATAAATATTAACTAATAATTATTTATAAGCTAATACGCAATGAAAGTTATTGCATTATCGTGGCACGTAGCAACGTGCCACGATATTATACAGTAGATATAAAGCAATATGTATCAATGAAGATTAGCTTAAGATAAAACAGTATTAATACTATTCTATCTTATTTTTTTACATATTTAAAACAGCTTTCCCTTCGGGAGTAATCATTTCAGGAGTCCATTGTGGCTCCCAAGTTAGTTCAACTTCAACTTCATAGCCACTCCAATTTGATTCAACCACTACTTTTATGTGATTTAAAATTGTGTCGCCAACAGGGCATCCTCGTGCCGAGAGGGTAGCCAATACATGTATCGTTTTTTCCGTTTCTTTATGCGTAATATTATATATTAGACCTAAATCAACTATGTTTATTTCAACTTCGGGGTCTATTACTGTTTTTATTACATTAAGAATTTCTTGTTCTGTATTTGATAAATTTTCTAACATTTTTTATATTTTAAAGATTGCTTAATTTAATAATAATTTGGTCTAATTTATTTTAACGGTTTTAAATTTTCTTTATGAAAAATAATCATAAAAGTATTATAGCTATATAATAGTGAGGTTATTATAAATAAAACCGCACTAATTTGAGCAATTATTTGTAATTCGGTAAAGATTGCAACTATAAGTAATACAAATGCTGAAATAAATGTGTAATAATGTGCATTTGCAACTTTTTCGGAATATAAATTAGCTGGCATTGGTATTTTAAATTTCCCAACTTTATCCTGATATTTTTGTAACCATACAATAAAAGGTAATGTTTTATACATTTGCCCCAATATTAACGATGTAAAAAAGCCAAGAATAAGACTTACACCATACGCAATACGGATTTTAGTATAGAAATCAGAAAGAAAATCAAAATTAGTTAAAGATAAAATCCCAAAAACTAAAGTTGAAAATAATAACGTAAAAGCAAGAACTGAAAGTTTCATTCCTATATCTAATTTTTTACGCAAACGCTTTTTATAAGCATCGTAATTATATTTTATAAAGAAAGATATACCCGACAAAATAATTAATCCTGTAAAAAATAGAATATAAGTATTATCAAAGAAATATAACGAAAGCATTAATAAAATTAAGCCGCCATTTGTTAAAAAATATGACAACTTTAAATATGTTTTATTAAGCTTATGTGCAATAAAAAACATTGGCATTAAAGTACTTGCAACTCCAATCACCAACATCATAAACCATCCTATTAAACCAATTTGTGCATGAATTTTCAGTAAATCAAAGTTACTTTTATCAATATAATGTTTTGCAAAATTAATTGTAATAAAAATACCTATAGAAACTGTAAACAACAGCCAAATTGCAGCTGTTAGTATAAAAGTATTTTCAATTGTTTTTTGCTTCGATTTTATTGCACTCATAACAACATTTACAATAAATAAAATTACCGAAATAAGAATAGCCGAGCCTCCAACTTGCAAAAGCAGAGTTCCAACAATATATGTATTCCAGAAAGAATATGACAGCATTGCAGCACCTGTTACCATTGTAACAAGACTTATATGTGCAAGTATTTCGCTATACAACTTAACTTCCATTACAACAGGAATAAGTTGATATAATGCACCAAAAATAATTAGCGTAATCCACCCAAGTATAAAAATATGCGTTACACTTAAAACCTGCGGATTTAAATTTGTTTTAATAATATCGCCACTAATAAAAAATAGCAAAACCGATGCTATAATAAAAGCGATTGAGCCTATTGCGTAATGTGGTAAAACAACAATTGGCGAAGGAGCGTTTTTTGTACTTAATCCTGCATTCATTTCTTAAAAATTATAAGTTTAATATTTTCACTATCAATTTCTTCTTTTACAAATACAAAATTTCGTGTTTCCAGTTCAGGTATAAGATATTGGGGCAAACGCTTATGATGAACATAAAGTGCATTACCTTCTTTTAACTGCTCTACTTCTTCCAAAATAGTAACCATTGGCATAGGCATTTCCAAATCTCGCACATCTATTTCTTTTGTTTTGCCTGCAAATTTTTCCAATGCTTGGGTAAATGTTAAATCTACATTTGCTATAGATATTTCTTTTTCGTTGGAAACAGCATTTGTCTTTTTCACAAAAGTATGAACAGTTCCGTCGGCTGGGCGTTCAATTTTGTATGTATAACCTTGCGTTTTAAGTTTATTTAGCAAAGGTATTGGCTCAAATGTGTTAATTATTAATAATGTTTCATCATTTGAAATTACGTCAAGCTTCTCCATTATTGCATCAAAAGGATCAGTACCTCCCGAGAGTATCGGACGAACATCTAACTCTATAATCTTACTTTTATTCATATTTACAATTCTTATTTAGACTTATTAAAGATAATTGCAAATATAAGCATAGTTTTAAGTAATGCAATACTTGATTAGTTTTTTTTAATAAAAAATCCCAATTAATTGCTTAATTGGGATTCTGTATTAAATATTTATGTCTTTTTATAAACCTTAAAAATTATTTTTTCTTTAAATCAAAATATAAACCCACTTCAATTGTAGGTAACAGAAGAAAATCGCCTGTAATATCATAAGCACCGTAACCTACCATTAAATTAATTCGGGGTACTTTCCCAAATTCAATACCCGCACCAAAACCTGCATTATATTCGTAAGTTGGTGTTATAGCAAATTCATTTACCATTATATGGTTTCCCAAATATAAAAACGACCTAAAAAAGTTTCTATTATGAAAATTGTATAATCCTGTTAAGCCTCCACTAACAAAACTTTCGTAATGTGTTTTTATTGGAAGAAGTGTAAGTTGAACACCATAATTAGAGTTTGACCAATACCTATACGACAAGCCAACTCCTGTTGTAAACCCTGAATGTATTCCAAGCTGATTTGAAATTCGAGAAGAATTTTCTTCTTGCGAAAAGCTATAAATACTAAAAAGAATTGCTACCAAAAATAAAACTATTTTTTTCATACGTTCAATATTTTTAAATTGAAATTTTTATTTATTAACGTCTAATTATAAATAATAGTACAACTACATAAATATATTTACTTATCTGCTTTCGTCAATAAATAGCTTAATCCAAACTGCGAATAATATCCTAAAACCTGATGATTTGTGAATGTTAAATCCAAAGAAACTCCTTTGAAATTATACCCTAGTCCAAATGCAAATTGTGTAGGATTAGTTGAAACTCCCATTCTTAAAAATAAGTTTTCAACAAACATATAGTCGAAACCAGCTCTAAAAACTGCAGAATAATCTAAATCTTTTTCTACATCTAGTCTTAATATTAATTTTTCTGAAAAATTGTACCCAGCCCCTATTTTTAATAATGAAAATACATATTCATTTTGTGCTTCGGAAAAAGTTGCTCGCCAAGGATTAAATAAATGTGCACCTATATATAAGTTCTCAGCAGGGTTTGTTAATATTCCGATTTCGCCAACAGCAACACTTCTTTTTCCATAATCTAAGCCTTGAACCGTCATAAAATAATCAATTTGAACTCCAGCCGATATCCTTTTGCCAAGTTTTTTAGAGTAATTAAGTGCTAATTTACTATCGTTAAACAATTCGTTTCCAAAATATGTATAATTAACACCAACTGTTCCGTATTTTTCAGCAGGAAAAGCAAAAGCAAAGGCTTTTGTTCCCATATCGGCAACATTAAAAGCATTTGAAAAATATACACCTGCCGATAATCCGTCTAAATATGCTAAGCCTGCTTGGTTATAACTACTTGCCCAAATATCTGTAAGCACAACACCTGCACCACCAGTAGCACCAGCTCTTGCACTAAACATTCTATTATATTGTGCATTTGTAGCACTCGAAACAATTAAAATTAATACTACTAAAATACTTATTTTTCTTATCATAATCAATTAACTTTGTATTCAAATTTCACTTTAGCTAGTTCTTCGTTAGCTTTAACAATTTTTTGCTCCATACCTTTTTTGTATTCTCTAAATTTTTCAAGAACATCGTTATCGCTAGTTGCTAAAATTTGTACAGCTAAAATACCTGCATTCATAGCAGCATCGAGCCCAACAGTTGCAACAGGAATTCCTGGAGGCATTTGTAATATTGATAAAATTGAGTCCCAACCATCAATAGATATTGATGCATTAATTGGTACTCCAATAACAGGCATAGGACTTAATGCTGCAATTACTCCTGGTAAATGAGCTGCTCCTCCTGCTCCAGCAATTATAACTCTAATTCCTCTATCGTAAGCTTTACTTGCAAAATCCATTGCCTGATGCGGTGTTCTGTGTGCCGACAATGCATTAATTTCAAAAGGAATTTTAAAGTCATTTAATATTTTTGCTGCTTTTTCCATAATAGGCATATCTGAAGTACTGCCCATAATAATACTGACTCTAGGTGATTGTGTTTTCATTTTCAATATTAAAATTTATGTTTAAAATAAAAAGATGGCATAATTAAAAATTTATTTTATAATTTTATGCCTCCACAAAAATAAGCATAATAATAAGAATAAACATAATAATTATTTTAAATACTTATGAAAAAAGAAACAATAAATATTCTTGACAAAAAATTTGAAACTTATTTAACAATTGAAGAGATACACAAATCTATTCAAAAAATTGCTGATAAGATTAACACTGAACTTAAAGGTGAAGATGTTATATTTATGGGAATTTTAAATGGTGCATTCATGTTTGCATCCGATTTATTTCAACGTATAAATATTCCAGCACAAATAACTTTCTTAAAACTAGCATCTTACGAAGGAAC